>NZ_BAAAXG010000029.1 GCF_039535475.1 Streptomyces showdoensis
ACGGACCCGGACCGTCGAAGTCCACGGCACACCACCCTGTACCGGCTCACCGAGCACGACACCGCCCGCGAGGCCCGCCTCGAACTCCGCCTCACCCCCGGCCTGCAGGCCTTCGTCTTCACCTTCGCTGACACGGAGCCCCTCGTACGAAGAGCGCACACGAGAAGGGCGGTGCGCCACCGGTACGGCCGGCGGCGCACCCGCCCTTCGGCGGCCCCGGGACTACTTGGGCATGAGGACCGTGTCGACGATGTAGACGTGGCGTTGGCGGTGGGCACGTTGCCGCAGACGACCTTGGAGGAGTCGTTCACGGTGTACTCCTGGCCGGAGCCCTTGGTGGTGATCGTGCCCTTCTCCAGGGTCACGAACGTGCCGTTCTCCAACTGCTTCGGCGTGAGCTTTTCCCCGACGACGTGATAGGTGAGGATCTTGGTGAGGGTGGCCTTGTCGGCCAGGACCTTGTCGAGGTCGGCCTTGGGGATCTTGGCGAAGGCCTCGTTCGTCGGCGCGAAGACGGTGATGTTCTGGGCGTTGTTCAGGGTGTCGACCAGGCCCGCCTGCTTGACCGCGGCGACGAGGGTGGACAGGGCCGGGTTGTTGGAGGCGGCGGTGGCCACGGGGTCCTTGGCCATGCCCTCGAACGAGCCGGCCCCGTCCTTCGGCACACCGGCGCAGGCCGGTCCGAACGGGCCGTCGGACGCCATCGGGTCGGAGGACGTCTGCGCCGCGGGCGGCGCGGCCTGCGCGGTGTTCTCGGCGGACGACGTGTCCTTCCCGGAGTCGGAGCAGGCGGCGAGGGCGAACGGCAGGGCGGCCGCGGCGGCCACGGCCACCGCGGAACGACGGAAGCGCAGGGTGTTCATGGGGTGCTCTCCAGAGGTGAGGCAGGCGTACGGAGACCGCGGAGAGCATCCGGCGGCGACCAGCTCGCGGCAGGCGGGGCTCCCGGGTGCCGCGGGGTCGTCACGTCGGTGCTCATGTCCGGCATTCGGAGCGGAACCCCGGGCGGATGGGTGCGATCCGCCACCACGTGCCGGAACCGCGAACCGGGAACCGAGACCCGAGACCCGGGACCCGAGCCCCGGGACCCGGGAGTGGCCCCGTCGCCGCCGCCCCGCGTCTCGCCGGCGGCCAACCGGCGCGGGTGCGTCGCGGCCCTCGAGCGTCCGCGCGCCGTCCACGGAGGGGGCACGGCCGAAGCCGCCCCGTGGCCGGGGCGGCTTCGGATTCGTCACCACACCCCACGGAACGAGGGCATGGCCGGGCAGAGCGCGGCTCGGCTCAGGACCACAGGGTCCAGCGCTGGTTGACCGCACCGTTGCACGGGTACTGGCGCACCTGCTCCCCCCGGTGCCGCTCCAGGTCGCCTCCAGGCACTTGCCGCTGTGCACGGCACGCAGCTGGACGGCTCCGCCCGAGACGGCTTCCAGGCGCCACCGCTGGTTGGTGTCCCCGTCGCACTGCCACTGGATGAGTCCGGCGCCGTCGGCCCGGCTGGCGTCGTACACGTCGAGGCACTTGCCGCTGTGCCGCGCGACGATCGCGTAGCTGCCGTCGCCGTTCCGCACGAAGTCGAATGCCCCGCCCGCGGTGCGAGGCCGGGGCTCACGTCGAGGAGCATGGTCGGCGTGGTGTCCCGAGCGCATGGGGCGTGTGTCCCGAACCGCTGGGACGGGGCGGCGCTGGGGGGCCTGGTCGTCGCCGTGAGGGAGGACTTCGCGGCTCCTCCGGGCCCCGGATGTGCTTGACCGGAGGGCCAGGAGTGCCCGGGTCGGTCGATCACGGACGCGCCGGACCCGTCCCCCGGCCGGGCGGCCTTCCGGCGTTCACGGCGTGGCGCGGCGCTGCCGGGAGCAGGATGAGTGTGGTGCCGAGCCGGCGCCTTACCCCTGCCACAAACCCCCATAGGCGCGCCGAGGTGATTCCCGATGGTGACGGACCGGTACGGCAACCCCCTGCACGAGTGCACCCTGGAGACGGCCGGGCACCTGGACCGGGCCGTCGAGGCGCTGCTCCACTTCAGCCCGGAGGTCGAACGGGCCGTCGGTGACGCCGTCGACAGCGCGCCCGCCTCGCCGCTCGCGCAGTCCTTCGCCGCGTACTTGGGGGTGCTCGGTACGGAGCCGCGTGAGGCCGCGGCGGCACGGCGGCGGTTCCGGGAGTACCTGGCCGGGGTGGACGTCACGGCCCTGCCGGTGCGGGAGCGGCTGCACGTCACGGCGGCCGGCGCCTGGCTCGCCGGAGACCTGCGGCAGGCCTCCGGGCTGCTGGAGGAGCTGTCCGCCGCGTACCCGAGGGACGCGCTCGCCCTTGCCGTCGGGCACCAGCTGGACTTCTTCACCGGCGACGCCGTACGCCTGCGCGACCGGATCGGCGGAGCCCTGTCCGCCTGGGACCCCGCGGACCCGCACCGGGGGCTGGTGCTGGGCATGTACGCGTTCGGGCTTGAGGAGTCGGGTCACTACGCGCAGGCCGAGGAGGCCGGGCTCGCCGCCGTCGAACACGACCCTCGCGACGTCTGGGCGATCCACGCCGTGGTCCACACGTACGAGATGCAGGGACGCGTGTCCGAAGGCATCGGCTACCTCGACGCACGGCGGGCCGACTGGGCGCGGGACAACTATCTCGACGTCCACAACTGGTGGCACTACGCCCTCTACGCCCTGGAGGCCGGGGACACCGACGCCGCCCTGGCCGTCTACGACGCCTCGCTGCGCCACGACGGCTCGACGGGTCAGGCGATGGAACTGCTGGACGCGGCGGCGCTGCTGTGGCGGATCCACCTCGCGGGGATGCGGCCGCAGGCCCGCTGGGACGCCCTGGCCGACGCGTGGGCGGCGCGGGCCGACCCGCCGTACTACGCCTTCAACGACGTCCACGCGACCATGGCCTACGCCGGATCCGGACGCCTCGACGCGGCGGAACGGCTCATCGCGGACCGGCGGAGGTGGCTGACCCGCGCCGGCACGGACGCCGACACGGTCACCAACCACCGGATGACGGCCGAGATCGGACTCCCGGCCTGCGAGGCGCTGCTCGCGCACGCCCGGGGCGACCACGCCACGGTCGTGGACCTGCTGTGGCCGCTGCGCCGCAGGCTGCACGAGTTCGGGGGCAGCCACGCCCAGCGCGACGCCCTCCAGCGCACTCTGCTCGACTCCGCCCTCGGCTCCGGGCGGCACGAGCTGGCCCGGGTCCTCATCAGCGAGCGGACCGGCCTCCGCCCTGACAGCACGTACAACTGGTCGGCACGGGCCCGCCTCGCCGACGCCCTGGGCGACACCACCCGGGCCCGCACCGCCCGCGACCACGCCCGGGCAGCGGCGACCGCCACGGCCCGGGCCCTCCGACCCGCGACCTGAAGTCAGCCGGCCGCCGGCAGTACGGCGGGCGAATTCGCGCCGGGGATCAGCAGCCGGGGCTTGCCCGAGCCGTCGGCGGCGACCGTCCACACGTCGTTGGTCCCGTCGGGGCGCTGGAGGGCGTACGCGACGGTGGCGTCGTCCAGCCAGGCGGCCTGGTCGTCCACGTTCCGCGTCTCGGCCAGTTCCGTGCGCCGGAGCGTGGCCAGTTCGAGGACGGTGACCCGCCAGCCCTTCGCCGGGTCGGCGCCGACCGCCTGCTTGAAGGCGATCCGCTCGCCGTCGGGGGACAGCGACGGGCACTCGACGTTGTCCGCCAGGGTGCGCAGGGTCCTGGCCGCGAGGTCGCCCTCCACCAGGGAGCGCGTGCCGGCGCTGGAGACCGTCGCGTAGAAGCGGTTGCCGCCGGCCGCGAACGTCACTCCCCAGACGTTGATGTCCGCGGCCCGGTAGCGCCGGCCCTCCCGGAAGACCGCGAAGTCCTCCAGTGAGGGGACGAGCCGGCCCGTGCGCGTGTCCAGGACGCCGGTCCGCGTCGAGAAGCCGCCGCCTGCGTACGAGTCGCCGCCCACGAACAGCGTCCAGGCCACCATGCGGCCGTCGGCCGAGACCCTGGTGCGGTTGGGCAGGCCGGTCAGGGGGACGGTGCGCCGGGTCTGCTGTCGCTCGTCGAGCACCAGGAGCCTCGGGGCCGCTGAGCGCTCCGGCGGGCGTGAGGCAGGCGGTCGTCCCGCCCGCCGTGTACGCGCGGTCGCAGTGGGTCGACGTGACGGTGCGCGGTCCTGACGGGTCGTCGAGCGACACCGTGGACAGCAGCCCGTTGCTCAGCACCCGGACCCGTACACCGGGGTGGCGGGCAGCGTCCGGGGAAGCCGCGGCGCCGGCCGGCGTCCGGTCGGCGCCGGCCTTCGCGTCGGACGTCGTGTTCTGGCGGGCACGGACGACCGTGGCGGCCGCCAGGGCCGCCAGCAGGACGGCGGCGAGCACGGTGACGAGGATCTTCACGCGCTGGGAAGGGGCGTTGGTCATGGCCTTCATGAGGAGGAGCCGGGCCTTTCGTGCGGGGTCCGGGGTTGCGGGGTTTACGGGGGATACCGGGGGCGCCGGGGAATCCGGGGCGGTCTGGGGCGCCGGCGAGGGCTGCGGGACCTCCGCGCCCGCGGAGTCGGGGCGGCCCGGCGCCGCAACGGCCCGAGCAGCAGCGCCGTCGCCGCGCCCACCACCACGACCGCCACCGCCGCTCCCCTGCTCGCCGCCTCCGCCCCCCACGCCTGCCACGCCAGGCCGAAGAGCACGGACGAGCCGAGGTACGCGAGGGCCTGGCCGCTCTGGACCAGGGCGATGCCCGTCGTGCGCAGGCGCTCCGGCAGGACGGGGCCCGCCAGGGCCATCAGGACGCCCTCGGTGGAGGCGTAGAAGAGGCCGTACAGGAAGAGGACCGTGACCAGGAGGGCCGGGCCGTCCAGGGGGCCGTGCAGGAGCAGGTAGACCACGGCGAGGACTCCGTAGCCGCCGAGCATCACGGGCAGGCGTCCGATCCGGTCGGCCAGGGCCCCGAGGGGGGCCGCCAGGAGGAGGTAGGAGAGGCTCGTGCCGACGGCGAGGAGGGGGAACCAGCCCAGCGACAGGGACTCGCGCCGCTGGAGGAGCAGGTACACGAAGCCGTCGCCGACGGTGGCCAGTCCGAGGAGGCACGCGGCGCCCACCAGACGCCGTACCGGGGCCTCCCGCAGCAGGCGTCCCACGGCGCGCGGGGAGACGGTGCCCGTCGGCGGGCGGGCCGTCCTGTGGTCCCGTACGAAGAGGAGGAGGACCAGCACGCCGAGGGCGGCCACGCAGAAGCTGGTGACGAAGACCGCCTCGAAGGACTGGGCGGCGGCCGTGAGCACGGCGAGGGCCGCGAGGGGGCCGGCGAAGGCGCCGAGGCTGTCCATCGCCCGGTGCACCCCGAAGGCCCGGCCCAGCGCGTGTTCGGGGGTGGAGAGGGTGATGAGGGCGTCGCGGGGAGCGGTGCGCAGGCCCTTGCCCGCCCGGTCGGCGGTCAGGACCAGGCCGAGCGCCGTCACGGAGCCGCCCGCCGCGACCAGGCCGAGCTTCGCGAGTGCCGACAGGCCGTAGCCCGCTCCGGCGACCGCCTTGCGCCGGCTGACGCGGTCGGCGACGTATCCGCCGACGACCCGGAGCAGGGCCGTGGCCCCGGTGTTGAGGCCGTCGAGGGCCCCGTACGCGAGCGGGCTGAGCTGCAGCCCGAGGACGAGGTAGAGGGGCAGTACGGCGGTGACCATCTCGGCGGAGACGTCGGTGATCAGGCTGACGGTGCCGAGTGCGAGGACGTTGCCCCCGACCACCCGCAGGCGGCCGCGCCGGCCGGGTGCCGCGGAGTCGGCCGGCAGTTCCGTCCTGCCGATGGTGGAGAGATACACGGGGGTGACGACCTCCGGGTGCTGGGATGGGCCGGCGCCGGACACCGGTCGCGCCGCCGCAGGTGGGGGGCGGCGCGTACGGCGTCCGGGCCGGTGGAACGGGTGCCGGTCGGGCAGGTGCCGATCGGGCAGGTGCCGGTCGGACGGGGTCAGTGGCAGGTGCCCGTGCCGCTGTCGTTGTACGTCTTGCCCGCCTGCGGCACGAACTGCCAGTCGTAGCTGTTCGCGTGCAGGGTGAGCTTCAGGACGCCGAAGGTGTCGTTGTTGCGGGCCTCGCTGTTGGCCTGGATGGTGCCGAAGCCGTAGAGGTCCGCGCCGCCCATGCCCCGCGACGAACTGCCGCAGACCGCGGGCGGTGTCGAGCTGGCCGCTCGGGTTCTGCGGGGCGAAGCGCTCGTACTGGTGGTTGTGGCCGGTCAGGACGACCTCGGCGTTGTAGTCGTACAGCGCCTGGACCAGGGGACCCGTCGCGGGGTCGGGGGCGTGGCTGGAGCTGGAGGTCCAGCGCGGCTTGTGCCAGTAGGCCACGGTGCACTGCTTGGTGCTGGCGGCGAGGTCGGCGCGCAGCCACTTCTCCTGGGCCGAGCCGACGGCCATGGAGGTCTCGGAGTTCAGCGAGACCACGTGCCAGTTGCCCAGGTCGTACGAGTAGTAGCCCTGGCCCGAGGGGCCCGCGCCGGCGCCGAAGTAGCTGTAGTACGCGGACGCGCCGGAGGTGTTGTAGTCGTGGTTGCCGGGCGCCGGCTTGGTGCGGGCCTTGTGGCGGCCCCAGGTCGGCTCGTAGTACGTGGAGAAGTCCGAGGCGGTGCCGTTGGGGTAGGCGTTGTCGCCGAGCGTGAAGACCGTGCCGGAGATGGTGTCGAGCAGGTTCGCGGTCGCGGTGTCCCCGGAGCCCGAGGTGGCGATGTCGCCCGCGCCGACGAGCACCGGGTCACCGGTCGGCGGCGCGGTGGTGGAGGTGGGCGTCGGGGTGGTCGGCGTCGGGGTGGGGGTGCTGCCGGTCTCGATCACCAGCTGCGGCGCGGTGGCGCCGGTCTCGCGCGAGTCGTAGTCGGCGCCGTTGCTGCTCGACGAGGTGACGCCGATGGCGAAGGTGCCGTTGCCCTTCACGTACGAGGTGACGTCGACCTCGTACCAGGTGTTCCGGGCGACGGCGCCGAGGGTGCCGAGGGTGGCGCCGTCGATGGCGGGCCGGTTGTCGTACGTGACCGAGGTCTCGGACCACGTGGTGTTCGACATCGCGCGGAACGTGCCGCCGTTGGTGGCTTCTGCGCCGGAGACGTCGTCGACGTGGATCCGGAGCTTCGCGCTGGTCACCGGCTGGGCGAGGCCGGAGACGTCGAAGCGCAGCAGCAGCTGCTTGACGGGGCTGTTGTCCACGCCCAGCTGCTGTGCGGCGCCGTAGTTCGTGGCGGCGTTCTGGCTGTCGACGTACGTGTCCGCCGTCGCGGTGTACGTGGTGCCGGCCGCGGCGGCGGTGGGCGCGAGGCCGGTCAGGGCCGTGGCGGCCAGGGTGCCGAGGGCGAGGGTGCCGACGAGGGCCACCATGGTGGCCTTCCGACTGGGCATGACAAACCTTTCGATCGCGGGACGAGGGCGAGGGAAAGGTACGGCGCACGTGAAGATCCCGGGTGTTGCGGCGGAGTTGGTGCGGTTGCGGTCGGGTGAACTGCGGGGGCCGGGCGGCTCCCGACTCCCGGCTTCCGCCCCGCCGGAGACCCGGCGGGGCGGAAGCCGGGTGCGGAGCCGACCGCCCGGTGCGCGCGCCGGCCGGGCGGCTCCGCGGACTTCGGGGCCGGAGTCCGCGCACCGCCCGGCGTCGCTGTCGCTGTCGCAGTCGTCGCTCAGGGGCGGTGGCGCAGGGCGCCCGGCCACCAGACCGCGGGGCCGATGTCCCGGACCAGGGCCGGTACCAGGAGCGAGCGGACGACCAGGGTGTCGAGGAGGACGCCGAACGCGACGATGAAGGCGATCTGGACGAGGAACGCCAGCGGGATCACGCCGAGCGCCGCGAAGGTCGCCGCGAGGACGACGCCGGCCGAGGTGATGACCCCGCCGGTGGCGACCAGGCCCCGGCGCAGGCCCTCGCGGGTGCCGTGCAGCTCCGTCTCCTCCCGTACCCGCGACATGAGGAAGATGTTGTAGTCGACGCCGAGGGCGACGAGGAAGACGAACCCGTAGAGCGGGACGGCGAGTCGGTGCCGGTGAAGCCGAAGACGTGCTCGAAGACGAGGGCCGAGACGCCCAGCGTGGCCAGGAGGTTCAGCGCGACCGTCGCCACGAGGAGGACGGGCAGCAGCAGCGAGCGCAGCAGGCCGACGAGGATGACCAGGATGATCGCGAGCACGACCGGGACGATGAGCCCCCGGTCCCGCGCGGCGGTGACCTGGGTGTCGTACTGCTGGGCCGTCGTGCCGCCGACGAGGGCGTCGGCCCCCGGCACCGCGTGCAGGGCGGTGCGCAGGTCGGCGACGGTCTCCTTGGCGGCGTCGGAGTCCGCGGCGTCCGCGAGGGTGACGTCGATCCGGACGCGCCCGTCCACCACGAGGGGTGCCGGGGTTCCGGGGGCCGCGTAGGGGGTAGCGGAGGCGACGCCGTGGACCGCCTCCGCGGCCGTACGGACCTGCTGCGCGGCGTCCGCGTCGGCGATGACGACGGCGGGGTTGCCGGCGCCGCCCGGGAAGTGTTCGCTCAGGCGCGCCTGGGCCGTGACGGAGGGCGCGTCGTTGACGAAGATCTCGTCGAGCGGCACGCCCTTGGAGTCGAGGGTGACGGAGAACGCGGCGCAGGCGAGGAGCCCGGCGAGGGACGCCGCCCAGACCCGGCGCGGTGCCCGGTCGACGAGTGCGGCGACCCTGCGCCAGACGGGGTGGGCGGCTTCGGCGTCCGTGGTGGCCTTGGGGCGGGCGGGCCAGTAGGCGGCGCGGCCGAGCAGGACGAGGGCGGCGGGGAGGAACGTCAGCGTGCTGAGGACGGCGCAGCCGATGCCGATGGCGCCGACGGGGCCGAGGGCGCGGTTGTTGGTGAGGTCGCTGAGGAGGAGGGCCAGCAGGCCGAGGGCGACGGTGGCGGCGCTGGCGACGATCGGGCCGAAGGACTGCTTGAGGGCGGCGCGCATCGCGGGGACGCGAGCCCCGTCGCGGGCACCCAGTTCCTCGCGGTAGCGGGCGGCGAGCAGCAGGGCGTAGTCGGTGGCGGCGCCGATGACCAGGATGGACAGGATGCCCTGCACCTGGCCGTCGACCCGGACGAGGTCGTGGTCGGCGAGGACGTACACGATGGCGCAGGCGAGACCGAGCGCGAACACGGCGCCGATGATGATCAGGAGGGGAAGCAGGACGCTCCGGTAGACGAGGAGCAGGATGACCAGGACGGTCACCAGGGCGACGACCAGCAGGAGTCCGTCGATGCCGGCGAAGGCGTCCCGCAGGTCGGCCTGGGTCGCGGCGGGGCCGCCCAGCCACGCCTCGGTGCCCGGCACGGCGGACACGGCCGCGTCGGTCGCGGCGAGCGCGGAGGGCAGTGCGTCGCCGAGGTCGGGGCGCAGCGGGACGACTCCGCGCAGGGCCTTCCCGTCCTCGGAGGGAAAGGCCGGGGAGGGTGCGCCGACCACGCCCTCGGCGCCCTTGAGGGAGGCCAGCGCGCGGGTGGCGGCGGCCTGTGCGGCCGGGTCGACCCGGCCGCCGTCCCGGGCCGTCCAGACGACCAGGAGGGGCAGGGTCTCCTCCTGGCGGAACGCCTCCTGGGCCTGGAGGGCCCGGGTCGACTCGGCGCTGCGCGGCAGGAACGCGGCCTGGTCGTTGGTCGCCACCTCGCCCAACTTGCCCGCGTAGGGGCCGAGTCCGCCTCCGACGGCGAGCCAGACGACGAGCACCAGCAGGGGCAGCAGTCTGCGCACCCAGCGTGCGGCTGTGGACATGGGACGCTCCCGAAAGTCTCTTGATGGTCAACTATCTCAATGATCGAGAGATATTGAACCACGGCCGCCGCATCCGCCGGCCGTCCGCGGGGCGAAGGGGTACCGACGGTGCCACGGGGCACCGTCGGGCGGCGGCGAACGACACGGCGGCCACCACGGGAAGGACAGCGAACGTGACGCCTCGGACGACGACGGGCAGCGGGCCGGACGGCTCCCCGGGCAGCGCCCCGTACGACACGGTGGTCGTCGGCGCGGGCGCCGCCGGGCTCGCCTGCGCGGGCGACCTGAGCGCGGCGGGGCTGCGGGTGCTCCTCCTGGAGGCGGGCGACGCGGTCGGAGGCCGGATGCGCACCGACCGGGTGGCAGGCTTCACCCTGGACCGCGGCTTCCAGGTCTTCAACACCGCGTATCCGCAGGTCAAGCGCCGCCTCATGCTCAAGGCGCTGCGGCTGCGCCCGTTCACCCCCGGGGTCCTCATCCACACGGACGACGGGCCGCTCCGCTTCACGGACCCCAGCCGGCAGCCGGCGCGGAGCCTCGATCTGCTCCCCGGGCGGCTCATGTCCGGGCGTGACCTGCTGGCCGTCTCCGCGCTGTCCGCCCGGGACGCCCTGGCACCGGCCTCCGTGCTGCGGCACGGCTCCGACGGAACGACCCTCGACGCCCTCGCGGCGGCGGGCGTGTCACCGCGACTGGTGGAGACGTTCTTCCGCCCGTTCCTCTCCGGTGTCTTCCTGGAGGACCGGCTGGAGACCTCGGCGCGCTTCTTCCACCTGGTGTGGCGGAGCATGCTGCGCGGCACCCTCTGTCTGCCGGCCGAGGGGATCGGCGCGGTGCCCGCCCAGCTCGCGGCGCGGCTGCCGGCGGACGTGCTGCGGACCGGGACCGCCGTCCGCGCCGTCACGCCGCGGGGCGTGACCCTCGCGGACGGCCGCGAGGTGGCCTCGCGCACGGTCGTGGTGGCGACCGGCGCGCGTACCGCGGCGGAGCTCCTCCCCGGGCTCCGCGTGCCGGACGGCCGGACGGTCACCACGCTCTACCACGCGGCGGCCCGGCCGCCGCTGGAGGAGCCGGTGCTCGTCGTCGACGCGCGGCGCAGGTTCCTCAACACCTGCGTCCTGACCGCGGTCCAGCCCGGGTTCTCGTCCGACGGCCGGGCGCTGGTGTCGACTTCGGTGCTGGGCTCCCCCGACGCGACCGCCACCGAGACCGTCCGGCGCGACCTGGGCGAGGTGTACGGGACGGACACCGGCGGCTGGGAGCTGATCCACCGCGTCACCGTCGCCGACGCCCTGCCCGCCATGCCGGGCCCGACTCCGCTGTTCCGTGCCGCGCGGTGGGCGCGCGGCCGGTACACGTGCGGGGACCACCGGGCGACCGCCTCCCTCCAGGGCGCGCTGGCGTCGGGAGCGCGGGCCGCCCGCACGGTCCTGGAGGACCTCCGCTCGGGCGCGGCCTGAGCCGGTTCCTCAGCGGCGGGGGGCGCGGAGGGCGCCGAGTTCCACGTTCAGGGCGTCGAGGTACCGCAGGACGACCGCGAGCTCGTCCGCGGCGAAGCGCCCGTTGGCGCGTCCCGCGGCCTCGGCGAGGGGCAGGAAGTGGGCCCGCGCCGAGCCGCGCGCGTCGGGGGCGTAGTGGACGCGCACCACCCGGCGGTCGTCGGCGGCCCGGCTGCGCCGGACGTGCCCCGCCTTCTCCAGGCGGTCGAGGCAGGCCGTCACGGCGCCGGACGTGAGGCCCAGGTGCTCACGGAGGAGTCCGGGGGTGCAGGTGTCCGGGTGGTCGAGCACGAAGGCCAGCGCGTGGACGTCGGTGGGGTGCAGCCCCTCGTCGGCGGCGAAGCCGTGGACGAGGCGGTTCATCTCGCCGATCGTACGGCGCAGGGCGACGGCGAACTTCCGCAGGTCGGCCGGGTCGCCCTGGTCGGCGGTCGCGGGCGTCGCGGGCGTGGACGGCTTCGCCGGCGTGTCCGCCCCGTCCGCTGTCGCGGTCGGGCTCGCCGTGAACTCGGTGTCCGCCGGTTCCTTCGAGCCCGGCGCGTCCGTCTTTCCCGCCGCCGTCGTGTCTCTGTCGCTCGCAGCCTCTGCCGCTGCCGCGTCCGTCTGTGCATCGCCCACGCGCCCAGCCTATGCGGGCGTCGGCGGTGCCGGAGAGTCGGCCGCCGGCGTCGGGGCGGACGCCCGTCAGGGCACCGGCCCCGGCCGCCCGCCCCTACCGCCGGTCGCCCGCCCCTACCGCCGGTCGCCCGCCCCGGTCACCGGTCGCCAGCCCCGACCGCCGGTCGCCAGGCTCGGCGACCGGCGGCTGTCGGCTGGCGGCTGGCGGCTGGCGGCCGGCTACCGGCTCCCGGCTCCCGGCTCCCGGCTCCCGGCTCAGCCCGAGGGCCGGCCGGTTGCGGTGAGCTCGGCCACGCTGGTCCACGGGCCGCGGTTGCCCGCCTCGGTCAGGGCCCGAAGCCTCAGGTAGCGGCCGGACTTGGCGGTGAACGCCACCCGGGTCGCCGCCGCGGTGTCCGCGAAGGTGCCCGTGGCGACGGGGGCGCCCCAGGAGGTCGTGCTGTCGGAGACGTACAGCTCGTAGGAGCCGATGCGGCCGTTGACTCCCCCGTCCTGGCGGGGCAGGTGGGTCACGGAGTCGACGTCGTACCGGGCGCCGAGGTCGATCTGGATCTCGTGCGGGAGCGCCGCGGCGCCGTTGGACCACTTGGTGTGCCAGATGGTGGACGGCTTGCCGTCGATGGCGTTGGCGGCGGCGCCGTTCTCCGAGGCCGTCTCCTGGCTGTCGGCGTAGCGGACGCTCCAGCCGGCCTGGCTGATCGGGCTGCTCGGGGCCGTACCGCCGACGGCCGTGCCGGCCGGGACGGTGAGGGCGGTGGCGGTGACCGTGAAGGCGGTGCCCGTCCCCATGCTGCCGGTCTTCACCCAGAGCGTGCCCGAACGGTCGGCGGCGTCGTAGAACCAGCCGGTGGCCGCGGCGTTGTACGCGGCCTTGCCGGCCAGCGCCGGGAGGGTGGTGGTGCCGACCTTGACGGTTCCCGGTGCGCTCGCGCTGCGCAGGGCGAACTCGTAGCCGCGGGCGGCCGGCTTGCCGGTGTAGGTGCCCGTGCTCGCCCCGACGGAGACGGTCACGTCGCCCGTGCCGGAGGCGGGCGCGGTGACGTCGACCCGCTGGCGGGCGGAGGCGCCGGTCTTGTAGGCGCGGGTGACGCCGTCGTCCTCGTAGAGCGTGAAGGAGGAGGTGCCGCGCGGCTGGATGTCGTACGTGAGGGTGGAGACGGGCTTCTCGCCGGTGTAGTTCATCTGCGGCCACATCGGGACGACGGCGCCTGCCTTCACGAAGAGCGGCAGGGTGTCGAGCGGGGCGGAGTAGCCGTCGAGCCAGCCCGGGCCGTTGTAGACCTTGCCGGTCCAGTAGTCGGTCCAACTGCCGGCCGGCAGGTAGATGCCGTCACGGGTGGTGGTGTCGGAGACGACGGGGGCGACCAGGAAGGAGTCCCCCGCCATGAACTGGCCGCTGGTCTGGTTGCCGCGTGCGACGGGGTCGTTCGGGTACTCCAGGACCATGGCCCGGGTGGCCGGGACGCCGGTGTCGGTGGCGTTGCGGCTCATGGTGTACATGTACGGCATGAGCCGCATCTTCAGCTGCAGGTACGTGCGGTTGATCGACTGGTACGGCTCGGCGAAGCGCCAGGGCTGCTTGTCCTGGTAGCCGGCGGAGGGGCCGGTCGCGCCCCAGCCGGACATCGTCATGAACGCCGGGGTGAAGGCCTTCCACTGGAGGTCGCGGACGTACGTCTTGGGGCTGCCGCCGAAGATGCCGTCGACGTCCCCGCTCGCGTAGTTGAGCGCGGACAGACCGGCGCCCGCGATGGCCGGGACGTGCCAGCGCATGGCGTCCCAGGTGCCGGAGGTGTCGCCGGTCCACACGACGGCGTTGCGCTGGGTTCCGGCCCATCCGTCGACGGTCCACACGAAGCGGCGGGCGTCGGAGTTGTTCTCGATGCCGTCCACGGCCTGCTTGACGCCGTTGAACGCGGTCTTGTACCCGCCGCCGATCCAGGCGACGTCCGTCTTGACCGCCCGCGAGCCGGCGGTGCCGACCTCCCAGCCGATGCCGGAGAGGCCGGTGGAGGTCCACAGGCCCGTCTGGAAGCCCTTCGCCTTCAGCTGGGTGACCGTCTCGGGGAGGCTGGTGTAGCCGCAGCCGTAGCCGTCGTTGGGGAGGAACCAGCCCGAGGGCATGTCCGCGGCGCGGGCGTCCGTGGCGTAGCCGACCACGTCCGGGGTCGTCTGGTGACGGAGCCGGTTGTGGTCGCCCTGGTAGTCGGGGTTGGAGGCGTTGAAGCAGTCGGCGTTGCCGAGTTCGAGACCCCAGATCGGGGCGAGGAACGGCTTGCCCGTGACGTCGGTGTACCCGTTCAGGACGTCCTTGAGGGAGGTGCCGGCGAAGTACCAGGCGTCGAAACGGCTCTCGTTGTGGCGCAGGGAGGTCGGCGCGGTGAAGGCGTACGAGCCCGGGGACCAGGTGTTGCGCATGACGCCGTAGCCGTTGGTGGACATGTAGAAGGGCGCGGGGCTGGCGTTGGTGTTCTCGGTCCACTGGTTGGAGACGGCGACGGGCACGGTCTTGTCCCGCAGGGCCCATTCGCCGAGGCGCAGGCCGGTTCCGTAGAACTGCTCGTCGGCGGCCCGGGTGAGGTACTGGGTGGTCTGGGAGCCGGTCCAGTTGGTGGGCTGCGCCTCGGACCACAGCAGGGTGGAGTCGTCGGCCCGGTAGAGGGCGAAGGTCAGCGGGGACTTGTTGATCCGCAGGCTGATGGCCGGGGTCCCGACCCGGTAGTAGGACCCGGCGTCGGTCAGGGTGGCGCCGACGGAGCCGAAGGCCGTGTTGACGGCGAGGTCCGTGCCCGCCGGGTCGTCCGTGAAGGCCCCGTTGGGCGAGAGCCAGATGCGGAAGATGTCCGACCGCGCGATCACGACACGGGCGGCGGCGCCGCTGGACGTGGCGACGGTGAAGGTGTCGCCGGACCGGGTGACACCGGTGACGTTGCCCGCGGTGGCGGCCTGCGCCGACGACGCGGGGAGAATGACGGACAGGAGGGCGCCGATCAGCGCGGCGACGAGCAACATGGCGGTGCGTCTGGGGCCCGGTCGCGGGCGTGGCGGGGCGTACGGGGTTACGGCGGTCATGCGGCTGGTTCTCCTCACGAGGTCTGCGGCTCCGGGGACGCCGGGCAGTGGTCGTTGGAGCTCCCCCGCGCGTGGGGGCGTGAGACATGGCAGCAGCGAGGCATGGATGACGTCAAGTGCTCAAACAGGCATGGTTACGCGCAAGTTCAAGCATCCCTGGTCACGCGCGTGCATCGCGCCGCGAGGCCGCGAGGCCGCGAACGGGAGCGTGCCGCTGCACGGCCGGCGGGCGCAGGAGCCCTGCACGGCCGGCGGGTCGTAGGAGCCCTGACGCGCTGCACGGCCGGTGGGCGCGCAGGACGTCCCCCGGCCGCGCCGGGTGCGCTCTGCCGCCCGGTTCGATCCTCTTGCCGTTCCGGCACCGGCAGGCGATTCTGGGCCGGTGCCAGGTCAGGGGAAGAGGAAGCGGCGGCAAGAGGCCGAGAGGCGGCGGCTCGCTGCGCGCACGGCGCCGGACGCGGGGCGGTGGGAAGTGGTCGTCGACACGCAGGACGGGGCGGAGTTGCGCGCACACGTGCGCCGCCTCGCGGAGGAAGGACTCGACGAGTCGATGATCCGCGTCGACATGCCGTGCAGCCGTCCCGTGCGGCCGACCACCTATCGGCTGAGCCGGTTCGTGGCGGACCCGGCGCGCGAGGGCGGCCTCGAGCCCTGATGCCCCGAGGCCGTCGGCCGCCGCATCACGGGAACGGCCCGACGCGCCCTCAACCGCCACCGTCGTCGGACGACCCGCGGCCGCGCCCCGCGCCCGGCGCGCCACTGACCTGACCGAGTCCCGCGCGCCCTCCTGGGCGACGGTGCCGGCCACAGGAACCGGCCCCACCCCTTCCGCCTTCGGTCGCTCACACGTGCCGGAGCGGCTCGTGATGGCCGGAAGTCTGCGTCGCGTGACGAAGACTCGATGGCCGCAACACGTAACGTCCGTCAGGCCGTTTTGACGGGAGTGGGGTCGGGAAGAGGTTGGCGGTGCGGGACGGGGGATCAAGGACCGACACCAGGGGGAATCATGCGGACCGACGATGCCGAGGGCACGCCCGAGTACTGGGATCCGGCGCATCCGGTCCTGAAGATCCTGCGCGCCCGGCGGGACTCCGGGAGCCTGCCGGGGCAGCGGACCGACGGCGCACGGGTCGCCCTGGCCGTCGAGGGCGGCGGCATGCGCGGGGTGATCTCGGCGGCGATGCTGTCCCAACTGGAGGACTACGGCTACAAGAACGCCTTCGACGTGGTGTACGGCTGCTCCGCCGGCGGGATCAACGGCGCCTACTTCCTCGCCGGCGAGACCTGGTACCCGCTGTCGATCTACTACGACGACCTGACGACCAAGCGGTTCGTCGACTTCTCCCGACCGCTGCGCCGGCGCCCCATCCTGGACCTGTCCTACTCCTTCGACCACGTCATGGAGCGGGTGAAGCCGCTGGACTACGAGGCGGTGCTCCGTTCGCCGATTCCGCTGGCCGTCCCCGTCACCGACGTCGACGCCTTACGGACCGTGGTGCTGCGGGAGTTCTCCTCACGGCAGCACCTCAAGGACGCGTTACGCGCCTCCGCGTGGCTTCCGGTCGCCGTCCCCGGCACGGTCGCCCTGCCGGACGTGCCGCGCGCCGTCGACGGCGGCGTCCTCACCGCCCTGCCGTTCCGGCTGGCACTCGACGACGGCTGCACCCACGTCCTGTCGCTCAGCACTCGGCCGATGCGGCCGGCCGGCAGCGGGTTCAACCTGCTCCACCGCTTCACCTACCTGCACCTGGAGAAGGTGCGCCGCGGACTCGGCAGCGGCTATCTGGCGGCGATCCGCGAGAAGCACGACGACCAGGAACGGCTGCGCCGGATGCGCACGGCGCCCGGCGCCGACGGCCCGTACGTGCTCGACCTGGCACCGCTGCCGTGGATGCCCGAGCTCAAGCGACACGAACTCAAGCACGGTCCGCTCCTCCGCCACGCCCGGATGGCCTACGGGATCGCCTTCTGCGCCACCGAGGGCAGACCGGCCGGCCTGATCCGCAGGGGAGGCATCCGTGCCATGCCGAGACTGATGGTGGTGGACAGCGCGCATGGACGATCAGGGCACCACACTGGACCGGCTGCTCGCGGCCCTGTCCGGCCTGAGGGGCTATGACGACCCCGAGGCGGGCCGGTTACGGGACCTCCTCGGACTTCCCGCCGACGGCCGGCCGGAGACGGCCCGGCACAAGGCCAGCCGCCTCGGGCTGTGGCGGCGGCTCCTGCACGACATACCGCTGGACGAGCGGTCCTTCGACGACCGCTTCGGCCCCGGCGGCAGGCAGGGCACGATCACCGCGCTGGCCTCCTGGTGCCTCGGGTACCGCGGGTGGACCGGCCGGCAGCGGGCCGGCCGGTCCGCACAGGCCGAGCCGCTCGGCCAGGCGGAGCTCTTCGGCTTCGTCACCCTGTTCCTGCTGACGCTGCTCGGCCTCGCCGAATCGGAGGCCCAGCGCTCGCTCTCACCCACGGGCGCCGGCGCCGGCCAGGGCGGCCGGGCGCTGACGCACGACTGCGGCGGTGTCTGCGGAGTCCTGGTCGAGGAGGTCGCGGTCGCCGAGGTCATCGCCGACGTGTACAGCCCCGAGCGGGAGCCCGCCGGGCGCCGCCCGCCCGTGGCCGGGGGCACCGCGGCCCGCGAGTGGCGGGCGATGCAGCGCAAGCTGCGCTTCCACCGCCACGGCAGCACCTCGATGATCCTGCGGGGCAGCACCGCGGACGCCGTCCACGGCACCCGCCCGGAGTTCGCCCTGAAGTTGATCCTGTACCCGTTCACCCGGATCGCGACCCTCGCCCAGGCCACGCGCGGCTACGCGGAGACGTACGGCACGGCGAGCACCGGAGCCCGTCACCTGGTGCGGGTCTGGGCCAGCTTCGACAGCTGGATCCTGATGGACTTCGTCGAGGGCAGAACGCTCGCCGAACTCGTCCGCGAGGAGGCGGACCGGGAGCCGGCCGACGGGCGGCGGGCGTCCCCGCTCAGCCTCGACCTCGACCGGCTCCGGGACAAGGGGCTGCTGCTCTTCGACGCACTGGAGGAGCTCCAGCGCATCGCGCGGGAGGACCCGGTGCGCGGCGGACCCAAGGGCGTGCACGCGGACCTCACTCCCTCCAACATCATCGTGTCCGCGTCCGACGGCACCTTCAAACTCGTCGACCTCGGCCGCAACTACCTCTACACCCACACGGTCACCGGCACCGGCGGCGCCGAAGCCCGCTACATCGCCCCCGAGGTCAGGGCCGGGGAGACCGACATCGCCCGGGCGGACCTGTATTCGCTCGGCCGGCTGCTCATCCTCTTCGGCACCGGGCAGGCGGGAGCCGAGGGAGTCGTACCGGACATCTTCTACATGCGCGCCACGCTCCTGGCCCGCTTCCTCGAAGACCTCGTCGACGCCGCCCCGGAGCGCCGGCTGCTCCTCTTCTCCCCCGGAACCGACCCGGCGCACACGTTCGCCCGGCTGAAGGACGCCTTCCTGGCCGAGCTCGAGATGGTGCAGGCCGCCGAGCAGGGCGAGAGCGTCCTGCGGGTCGAGACCGGCTGGCGCGCCTGGCGCGAGCTGCTCCGCCCGCTGGCCGGCGACCCGGGGCGCGAGTGGCGGCTGTGGCGGATGCGCAGACAGCGGAGCGAGCGCGCGGAACCGGGGCGCGGCTCGTTCGCCAACTGGCTGCTCGCCTGGTCGCTGCTGTCGGCGGCGATCTGGGCGGTGACGAACACCGTGGTCATCACCTGGATCCTGCGGGACCTGGACCTCTCGTGGGGCAACAACCTGGTCGCCCTGGTGCAGCGGGCCGCCGGGACCCCCGAGGGTCTCCCGATCGTCGACTCGTGGCGGCGCGACGACTACCGGGTGCCGGACTTCCAGGCCAACCTCCCGGCCCGGATGGTCGGGCTGTCGTACGCGATCGCGGCGCCGAAGTACTACCAGATGCTGTTCTCCGGTCTGACGCCCCTCGCCATCGGGTGGCGGGCCGGAGCGCTGACCCGGCTGGCCGTGGCGACGGAGGTGATCATGCGCCTGATGGCCTTCGTACCCTGTCTGCTCGTGCTGGCGATCACCCTCGTCGAACCCCGCTGGTGGCCGCTCAACTCCGCGATCGGGCAGATCCTGACGTGGCTGGCGAACGTGTTCACCCTGGCCTACATCCACGCGGTCATCCGCCGCTCCCGACGCCTCGGGATCAGCACGCTCCCCGCCGAGGACGACAAGATCACCGGCCTCTCCGCGTTCTCCCAGTGGGTACCCACCTCGCTCTTCTACTGCGTGGTCGTCATGACCATCGGCACGGCCCTCTACCTGCAGCTCCTCCAGGACGTGTACGTCTACGCGTCCGCCGTGACCGCGACCAACCTCTTCCTCTTCTACGCCATCAAGTGCGGCATCGGCGGCCCGCCGATCCGCGTCGCGATCGTCCGCGCCTGCCTGGCCGCGGAACGCGTGGGGCGGTTCGGGTGAGCGGTGCCGGTGAGCCTGCCGGGGCGGTATCGGTGAAGCGTCGGCCCGTGCGCCGGATCGATCTCGGCGACGCTGCCACCCGGATGCTCGGCAGCCGCAGCCAGCGGCGCCGGACTGTTCGGCATGCCTCTGCGCTGCCCCCGCGAAGGCGAGTACGGCGGCGGAAAACCGGTGGACGCCTTCGGGATACTGGCCAACATGGCCGTCACTCAGCAACTCGCCCGCATACCGGCGGAGTACCTCGCCTCCTGCCGCCAGGCGGCCGGCACGTCACCCGTGGGCGATCCTCGGTGGGACCCTCCGGCGGCCGACGTTCTGGACCTGGACTGGGCGCCGTTCCTGATCGAGCGGGTCTGCGAGCTGGGAGGCCTTGACGACGTTCACCGGAATGCTCTCCGGCTGGCTCTCGAAGGCGACACCGCGATCGACCTCGCCTTCCTGCATACGCATCCGCACGACATCGCCCCCTTCGGACCGAAGCCCACGGCCCTCTCCGCGGCGCAGGTGGCTCAAGTCGCCGAAGTGGTCGAGCGGATCGACTTTCCGGCCCTCCTGGCCACCCTGCCGGAAGACGAGTCAGAGGCCGCCTCCCTGATCGGCGAGGGCGCGGAGGGGATCGTCGGTGGCGTCAGGAGGTACGTACGGGAGCACTTCGACGCACTCCGCGCGTTCTACCGTGCCGCATCGCAGCGGCAGTTTCTCGTGGTGCTCTGGTGGGACTGACCGACCCCCCTTGCCGGGCCTCGACGACGGCGACGCGTGCCGGCCGGCCGCCGAGGCCCCCGGTCACTCCGCAGCCGTGAATACGTGCTCGGCCGGCGGGCCCACCAGCAGTCCCGGCCCCGCCGCGAGCGCTTCGGTCAGGTGTGGGCTCGACAGATGCGCCTCGAAGGAAGCGCGGTCCTCCCACTCCTCGAACACCAGCCACGCGCTTGCGTCTTCGGGGTGGACGTACGCCTGGTAGCTGATGTTGCCCGGCTCGGCCCGCGACGGCGCGACCAGCGACAGAGCCTGCTCACGCACCTTCTCCTCAGCGCCAGGGGCAGCCTTGAGCAGAGCGATCGCGGTGACCTTGGGCATCAAACGCTCCATTTCGATTCGCATCCTCCGGGACGCGCGAGTCTATGCCCGCACGCGGTGCGCCACAACGCGTCGCCCTTCCCACCCGAGCCACCCGCGCCGCTGCCACCGCACTCCCAAGTGCCGCGTGACGAGCGGCCTTTCCGACTGTGCCGACGACACGCTCACCGTCGTTCGCCGGTGACGGCACCGGCCTTGGCAACGCCCTCCCCGCCCAGCGCCGAGGGCGTGGGATAGGGGCGCTCTACGGGGAACAGCCGAGGCGCCTTGGCCGCGTGTCCGCTCTGTATGAGTGCCGATGCCTTCCGAACCTTGGGGGTGAGGTCGGTGAGGCTGACGATCCAGTCGTCGTTGAACGTACGGATCAGGTGACGGCCGATGCCGACCTGGATGCTGTAGTGGTTCAGTGCCGCTCCGCGCGGCGAGCGCTCCGGGTCCCACTGGACGTGGACGGCCGCCTGGGCCACCGCTGCCGGGTCGGCGGTCGTCAGAACGGCCTGGGACAGGGCCTCCTCCCAGCCCTCCCGAGTGATCCGCACGGCGAGGACCCGTTCCTGGCCGGGCTTGCGGGCCCAGTTGCTGCGGTGCATCAGCCACATGAACGACGGCTTGATCCACGTCATGCGCTGGAACGAGAACGGCGCGACGAACCGGCCCGCCCGCAGTGCCGCGTCAGCGATGGCAGGCGCGTACGCCTGGTAGACCACGATCGTGCGAGCGTCGTAGTCGGCACGGATCTGATACTGGGGCGTCATACTCGGCACCCTGCCATCCGACACCCTGACGCGACGAGCCGATTTCCCCGTGGCACCCGGCCAGGGGCCGGTGCAGGCGGGCGATCAGCGGACTCCTTCGGCGACCGGTACGAGGCGTGTGATGCTGGCTGCGTGACTGATCAGCGTGAGGTTGCCATCGTTCGCTGGCCCGGCCGGCGTCCGTCCGTCGAGGCCGGGCCGGCCGCGTTGTTGGCGAGCTACCACCTGCGGACCGAGGCCGAGAAGGGCGCGGCCGTCGCCGACGTGAGCGGCTTGCCGGACCGCTACCGGGCGGAAGTCCTGGACCCGAGGACGGCGTTCGCGGACGCGGTCGTCCTGGTGGCGCTCAGCGGGGACACCGCCGTCGGCTGCCTGGTGGTGACCGCTCCCGTCGGCGGGCGGTCGGAGATCAAGCGGCTCTGGACCGACCCGGCCTTCAGGAGCAAGGGCATCGCGTCCGGACTGGTCGGCGCCGCACTCGCGCTTTCCGCGGAGAACGGCGTCCGCACGGTACGGCTGTCGGTGTGGAAGTGGCGGGCAGACGCCATCGCGCTGTACGAGCGGCTCGGCTTCGCCGTCGCCGAATCGTGGGACGAGCGGGATCAACTGGTGTGCATGGAACGTGCCGTGTGAGGGGCCGTGCCCACTCTTCTGGTGATCCTGTACCAGGCAACCGCGCAGGCAGGCGCGATCCCGCCGGGGGCCGAGGCGATCGGCCCCCGGGTGATCCCGGTCGTCCGGCGCAGCAGCGGTCCGGCTCGAACCGTCGGCCGCCGCCGAGCCGGTCATCGTCGGCGCCCGGATCCGCTGTCGCCTCAGGCAGCGGCCAGTGCGCGCCGGAGCGTGCCGATGGCCAGCTCGATCGCCGCCTCGGCGGCGTGGGTGCCGCGCAGGGCGTTGAGCATCACGAAGTCGTGGATGACGCCCTGGTAGCGGACGGCCGTGACCGGCACTCCGGCGGCGCGCAGCTTGTTGGCGTACGCCTCGCCCTCGTCCCGCAGCACGTCGGCCTCGGCGGTGATGACCAGGGCGGGCGGCAGCCCGGCCAGCTGCTCGGTGGCGGCCCGCAGCGGGGAGGCGGTGATCTCCGCCCGCGCGGTCTCGTCGCCCGTGTACTGGTCCCAGAACCACTGCATGCCGTCGCGGCGCAGGAAGTAGCCCTCGGCGAACTGGTGGTAGGAGCCGGTGTCGAACGAGGCGTCGGTGACCGGGTAGAAGAGCACCTGCTGGACCAGCGGCAGGCCGCCGCGCTCCTTGGCCATGAGGGTCAGCGCGGCGCTCATGTTGCCGCCGACCGAGTCTCCCGCCACCGCGATCCGTGACGCGTCCAGGCCGCGGGCGGCGCCCTCGGTGACGATCCAGCGGGCGACCGTCCAGTTCTGCTCGATGGCCACCGGGTAGCGGTGCTCGGGTGACAGGTCGTACTCCGGGAACACCACGGCCGCGCCGGTACCGACGGCGAGTTCGCGTACCAGGCGGTCGTGCGTGTGGGCGTTGCCGAACACCCAGCCCGCACCGTGGATGTAGACGATGACCGGGAGCGGGCCCGCGGCCCCGGCAGGGCGCACGAGGCGGGCCCGGACCTCACCGGTGGGGCCGCCGGGCACGGACACCCACTCCTCGTCCACGGCGGGGAGGTCGACCGGGCCGGACTGCACCTCGTCGACCGCCTTGCGGCCCTCGGCCGGCGGGAGCTGGAAGAGGAACGGCGGCTTCGACGTGGCCTGGGCGAACTCGGCCGCGGCCGGCTCCAGGACCGGGGGAACGGGCGTGTACGGATTCGGCTCGGTCATGAACAGGCCTCTCACTCGGAACGGGCGCGCCACGGCATTCATACGACCACGGGACGCGGCACGCGCAGCAGGGCTGCGGCAGCCATTCCGCAAGCTAGCCGCGTTCGAGCGGTGCGGGTCGCCCTCGGTGCACGGATCCGGTCCCGCGCGCAGAGCCCGCGTACGGCGATCCGCAGCCACCCGAGCGAGCCGGCGAAAGCCTTCAACACTCCTGAAAGGGAGGCGAGTTCATGCTGCCGGCGAACCCGCAACGCTGCACGCCGGAAGGCCGGCCGAAGCGTTGCGGCACGCGTTGAACGACTCCTCAGCGCCGAGCGACGTGATGGGCAAATCACCCGAAAAGGGGATTCCTCCCCCGCTTCGTGACCTGTCGGGTATACCGTCCGGGGCGCCGGACGCCGGCCCGCCCACCGCGCCGCCTACGGGCTTCCAGGCCTCCGATCACGCGGAGGAGGAGAGCTGTTCGCGCACCCAAGCGGGATCGGGGTTGGTGTGCGGCCGGCCCGCCACGACGACGGTCGGCACGGTCTCGTTGCCGTCGTTGGCCGCCCTCACCGCCGCGGCTCCTTCCGGGTCGTTCCAGATGTTGACCCAATGGAGCCGGCGGGCGCGACGCCCCAGTCGCATCCGCAGGCGCATGCAGTACGCGCAGCCCGGACGCCAGTAGACGACCGGCCGGCCGTCGGCCGCGCTGCGGCGTCGCGCCTCCCGGGCGCCGATCGACCGCGGGAAGATCAGGGGCGAGTTGACGCCGGCGAGCAGCAGGAACGCCAGGAGCGTTGCCGCGCCCGCCCCGAGGTTCCCCTTGGACACCATTCCGGTCGCCACGACCGAGCCGCAGAGCACGAGCAGTATCGGCAGGATCCAGGCACGCATCATGGACGCAGGCTACCGACGAGTCGAACTGTTCATCGGACCGGCCCGCTCGCGGGGCTTCCGGACACGCCGCCCCGGCCTCGAACCCGCCTCGCCGCCTCCTTGAGCAGCAGCAGGGCGGCGGCCGGTGCCGAGGGGCCCGAGGTGCGGATGGCCAGCGAGGCGCCCGCGCGGCGCACTGCGTCGAGGCGGAGGTGCTGGACACCGGCGAGGGCACGGACGAAGGGTCGGTACGGAGGGGCCACGAGGGTCGGGAGAGGAGCGGCGGCCGTGAGGTCGGCGGCGGCGCGGGCGGCCTGTTCCCCGACGAGGCGCCCGAGTGCCGGGCCGGGCCGGGTGAGGTCCGCGCCGTGGCGGGCGACCGCGTCGGCGGGGACGCCGTGGCGGCCCGCCCGTACGTCCTCGGGCAGGTCCTCCAGGAAGTCGATGCGCTGCATGGCGCGGATGAGCAGGTGGCAGCCTTCCGTGAACGCCGCCCGCTCGGACGCGTCCTCGGGCGCGAGGAGGCAGGCCGTGAGCATCAGCGCGGGAAGCGAGTACTCCCGTACGTACCGCTCCAGTTCCCGGTCGTCGGCGATGGTGCGCCAGGCGACCTCGCGCTCGCAGCCCCGGAGGAAGTCGTCCACGTGGGCGCGCACGTCGGGATGGCACTCGGCGGTGCGGGCCAGGCAGCGCAGGACGGGCAGGTCGGATGTGCCGTCGGCGAGGGCCGCGCGTACGAGGCCGTCCCATTCGGCGAGCGCGGCCTTCCGTTCCTCCGGGGTGCCGCGGTCGATCCGGTCGTCGGTCTCGTGCATGAACGCGACGGCGGCGACGACGTGCGGAAGCAGGGCGGCGGGGAGCAGGGTCCGCGCCGCCGCGTACTCGGCCGCCGCGAACCTCCGTACCGCCCGTCGCTGTTCGGTGTAGTCCCGCCGCAGCCGCGGTTCCCGCACCCCGGCCCGGTCGAGGGCCCGCTTCCACATGCCGGTCTCCAGTCGTCTCGTCGTCGGCTGTGAGCCTACGGCTCCGGGGGCGGAAACCCGGAGGCGCCCCCGGCCCCCCGTCTGTGAGAATCGCGGCGATGCGCGAAGGGTTCCAAGGTGGGGGATGAACGAGGTCGACGACGTCTTCGAGACGCACGTGACGGTGCGGTGCCGGGACGAGGGTGAGCTGGGCCGCCTCGGTGCCTGGGCTGCGGACCGGGATCTGAAGGTCACCACGATCGTCCTCGCGCGTGGCAGCTCCCGGGTCCAGCCGATGCTGACGCTGCGCGGCCGGGCGGGGCATCCGGCGGTGGTGTCCGGGCTGCGGGAGGCCGGTTTCGAGCCGGCGCGGGTCAAGGTGGAGACGGTGCCGTGGAGCACGGAGCCCGCGGGGCCCGGCGGGGGTTACTACGAGCACCACGTCAAGCTGGCGCTGCCCGCCGCGTACGACCGGGCGGCACTGGAGGAGCTCGTCGTGCCGCACGGCGCCCACGTGTCGTGGAACGCGCGCCGGGTCCTGGGGCCGGGTGGGCGGCACGAGCGTTTCGTGACCCGGCGGCACCCGGGGCCGGCGGACGCGGCCGGGCGCGCCTGCGACGCGCTGATCGGCGTGCTGGTCGCCGCCGGGTACGAGCCGGTGGCGGAGGAGAGGGAGTTCGTGGTCTCCGACAGCGACCTGTCGTGGGACGAGGGCTGGCTGGAGGAGGCCGTATGACCGAGAAGCAGTGGGCGCCGTCCATACCGGACGGGCCGGACAGCACCACGGAACCCGCCGCCGAGCGGATCCACCGCAAGGACGACCCGCCGTACACCCTGACCGCGGGGATCGGCGAGGCCGCCTTGCGGCACCGGGTGTTCGATCCCGCGCTCAAGCACTTCGACGAGGCCTTCCGGCCCAGCGACGGGGTCGTCGAGGACCCGGAGCTGCGCGCCCGCTGGCAGGCGGCCCGGCGCGCGGCACTGGACCTCGTCCTCGCCGCCGTCGCCGGGTCCCCGTGGGCGGGCTCCCTCGTGCTGCGCGGCAGCATGCTGATGGGGGCCTGGTTCGGCGACGCCGCCCGCGCCCCGAAGGACATCGACTTCGTCGTCGTCCCGGAGACCTGGCGCATCGAGGAGCCCCGGACCCGCACGATGCTCGACGGCATCGCCGCGTCTGCCGAGCGCCTCGCCGAGGAGCGCGGCACGGGCCTGTCGGTCTCGGCGGCGGGAGCCGTGTCCGAGTACATCTGGACGTACGAGCGGGTGCCCGGTAACCGCCTGGTCCTGCCGTGGACGGCCCCCGGGCTCCCCGGCGGCCAGGTCCAGCTCGACTTCGTCTTCAACGAGCGCCTCCCGACGCCGCCCCGCCCTGCCGAGGTCGCGGGTGTCCGTCTGCAGGCCGCGGACCGCGAGCTGTCCTTGGCCTGGAAGCTGATGTGGCTGAGCTGCGACATGTACCCGCAGGCCAAGGACCTGTACGACGCGGTCCTCCTCGCGGAGAGCTGCACCCTGCCCCTCGCCCTCCTGGAGACCGTGCTGCGCGAGGCGGACGAGTGGCCCGGCCATCCGGACGAGCCGCTGAACCCCGCCATGTTCGAGAACGCCGTCCGCGAGCTCGACTGGACGGGCTTCGACGACTCCCACCCGCACACCGATGCCGCCCGGCACGACCTCGGCACCCGTCTGCTGGCCGCCTTGGCTCCGGTGCTGGGGACGGCCTAGGTGTATTGACCACGAGCGTTGTTGACAGCCTTATTCGTACTGCACGCTCGCACTCGAGCATGGTCAGCCGGGGGGCGACCGTGAGTGGTGGATCAGATCCATGTCCGTGGGGCGGCCCGCTGTAGTCGCCACAGGACACCCGACTGCGCCTGCAGCCCCGCGAATGGTCAGGTAGGTGAAGAGCGCCCCCGGGCCGGGGGCCAGCACACTCGCATAGAGGTTGGATGCGCCGGCGGTCGCCGCCACCGCATCGCTGTGGGAGGGATCCCCCGTCACCACGACGGTCGAACCCGGCCGTCCTGCGTTGACCTTCGCAGACTGGGCCGCGGAACACGCGGCGGAGTTCGTCCGGCAGGACGACCACCGATCGAGGCTTCCGTCACGGAGGGCTGGAACCGCACCGGCATACGTGAAGCGAACGTCGTGCCCACCGTCACACCGGGCGGGGTCCTGCTGTCCGCCACCTCGTTCTGCGCGGGTTGCGGCTGCTGCCACTTCGACTGGAACGAGACCCGCATCGACGGCCCCGACCGGCCCCCGCACGCCAGGTTCCACAACGCCCGTGGCGCACCCGACTGTCGGCGACGCCGTAACCCCGCACCGCGCTCTCGATCACGCACGTCCTCGCTCCGCTAACAGCCGTCGCACTGAACCATCGACGGCACATGGCGAGAGCGCCCGCATGCAGGTGCGCCGGCACGGCCATGCACGCGGCGATCCGGCCGGAGGACGCTCAGCCTTGCGTTTCGTCGGGTGCGGCACGGTCCCGCGCCGACCAGGCACGCGCATCCTGTCCGTAGCGGTGGAGGAATCGTGCGAACTGCAGGCGGTCCTCGCTCTGCCAGTGCGCGGTGATCTCTTCGAAGGCGTGGCGCTGCGCTTGAGCGTAACTCCGGCGTGCCGACTCTCCTTCGTCGGTGAGTTCGAGCAGGGTGCTGCGCCCGTCCCGCTGGGAGGCGATGCGCCGCACCAGGCCGTCCGATATGCACGCGGCGATGGCGCGGCTCGCGACGGGCTGGGCAACTCCCATCTCCTCGGCCACGCCGCCCACTGTGACCCGGCCGGCCGCTTCCCCGATCACATTGAGAACGATGTTGCGGGTCAGGTCCCCGCGCCCGCCGCCCACCCGCCGGCGCAAGCGGGACAACGCCGGCCCGACGTTGTCGAGCAGTTCTTCGTCGTCGACGGGCACGGGCTGGTTCTGACTGGTCACCCTCACAATCTACGACACACCAGATCGACATGCGCAGCGCATGTATATGACTTAAGGTATGGATTGTTGGATTGGTTCACCGAAGCGAGGCGCGATCATGAGCACCACCGCCATCACCGGCGCAAAGGTCTTCGACGGAGAGAAGCCCCTCGGCGTCAGTACCGTCGTGATCGAAGGAAGCCGGATCGTCCAGGTCGGCGGCGACGCCCCGGCCGGGGCCCGGATCGTCGACGGAACCGGAGCGACGCTGCTGCCGGGCCTGATCGACGCACACGTCCATACCGACCGCGACGGTCTCGCGCTGGCACTGAAGTTCGGCGTCACTACGGAGCTGGAGATGCAGGGCGCGAACACCCGCGACCGCCGCGGCGCGATCAACCAGGACGACTCGGTCGCCGACGTCCGCTCCTCCGGCTTCGCGCTCACCCCGCCCGGCGGGCACCCCAGCGAGCTCTTCCCCCCGGACTTCCACCCGGGCAGACCGACCGGCGGCGGCGAGGGGGGAGGCGGGGGCGGCGGGCACCGGGGCGAGCCGCCCTACCACCCCGACGCCACCAGCCCCGAGGCCGCAGCGGCATCCATCCCGCAGCTGCTCGCGCACGGCTCGGACTACATCAAGTTCATGATCGATGACGGCAGCGTCGAGGGGCACCCGGGCCTGCCGATGCTCGACCAGGCCACCTTGAACGCCGGTGTCGCGGCAGCGAAGAAGCACGGCGTGCTGACCGTCGCCCACGCACTGACCATCGACGCCACCCGCATGGCCCTCGAGGCTGGCATCGACGGCCTGGTCCACCTGTTCGTCGAACCGCCCACCGACGAGATCATCACCATGATCAAGGACGCCGGGGTGTTCATCGTGCCCTGCACCGTGCTGAACGCCTCCATGATGGGCATCACCGGCGACCGGCTCGCCGACGACCCGCGCGTGGCCTCCCGCCTGGACACCGCCTGGGACACCACGCTGCGCTCCTGCTTCGGCCACTACCCCCAGGGCAAGCTCCAGGACGTCCTGGACAGCGTCAAGGCCCTCGCCGACGCCGGGGTCGACCTGCTGGTGGGCACCGACGTCTCCCAGCCCATGCCGTTCCTCGGCGGCCTCGCCCACGGCGCCAGCGTCCACCACGAACTCCAGCACCTCGTGGCAGCCGGCCTGACCCCCGCAGCCGCACTGCGCGCCGCCACCGCCACCACCGCCCGCCGCTTCCACCTCTCCGACCGCGGCCGCATCGCCGAGGGCCTGCGCGCCGACCTGCTCCTGGTAGACGGCGACCCCACCACCACCATCACCGACACCCTCAACACTCGCGCCATCTGGCGTCGCGGCACCCACCTGGCCGCCTGAACTCCGCTGAAGGTGCAGGGCCGGGCCCCAACGGTCCCGGCCCTGCACCTTCTCCGGCCTCTTCCCCACTCTCACTCAGCGAGGTGACTGCACCATGCCCGCACACCGCATCGATGTCCACGCCCACTACTTCGGCGGCGCCGTCGCCGCCCAGGCCGCCAAACAGCCCTCACCCGGCAACCGCGCCCCGTGGAGCGCCGAAGCCACGCTGGAAGCCATGGAGCGTACTGAAACCGCCGTCCAGATCCTGTCGGTTCCCTTCACCCCTCAGGGCGGCAGCGAGGCGAAGGGCTTGGCTCGCCGCATCAACGAGGACCTGGCCCATCTGATCGGCCGGCATCCCCAGCGGTTCGGTGCCCTGGCCTGCCTTCCGGGCGACGACCCGGATGCCATGCTCGATGAACTCGCGTACGCGCTGGACGTCCTGCGCTTGGACGGCGTCGCCCTGACCTCCAACGTCGCGGGCCGCTACCTCGGCAACCCCTGGTGGCAGCCCCTCCTGGCCGAACTGGACCGCCGCGCCGTCCCGGTCCTGGTGCACCCGACGAGCTGCCCCCACGCCACCGAGCTTGCGCTGGGCCGCCACCCATCGGTGATCGAGTACCCCTTCGACACGGCCCGCACCATCACCGACGCCCTGTTCGCCGGCGTCTTCCACCGCCACCCCGACCTGAACTTGATCCTGCCCCACCTGGGCGGCCCGCTTCCCGCCTTGGCCTGGCGCATCGCCGAATGCGCCGCCATGCCCGGCGCCCACGACCCCGCCACCGTCACTCCCGAGCACGTCACCGATGTCCTGGCCACCCTCTACTACGACACCGCCATGGGCGGCAGCCCCCACGCACTCCTTCCCGCCCTCCAGGTCACCAGCACCGACCACCTACTGTTCGGCACCGACGCAGGCGCCGCCCCGGCCACCACCATCGACCGCGCCATCACCGCATTGACCACCACCCTGCAGGGCAACGGCCTTAACGCCATCGAACATGCCAACGCCCTTCGCCTCTTCCCCCGCCTTGCCGCCCGCTGACAGCAACCGGTTCGACGCACTACAACGACAGGGGAGCTCGTGCCCCACCCCAATGCCCGGTCACTCCTGATGTGGGCGTGACATTTGACGACAGAACCTAGCGGTCATCTCATTCGGCCGGGTCGGTGGGCTGTGGGCCGTGGTGGGGACCGAAGCCTCCACCGGCCACGGTTCTCAACGGCTCAGCGTCGCCACTCGTAGGCACCGGGCGAGGTCTCCGCAGCCTCCTGAGGCCAGGCGGCACGGACACGGTGCAGCCGTTCGACGTGCTCATCGGCCCATCCGCCGGCCAGGCGCACGGGGACACGGACGGATGTCCCCGATGCGGCCAGGTCCTCCACCACGCACACGGCAGCCCCCTGCCGACCGGACGGCTCGAACCGGATCTCGGGGTTGCGCCCGTCATCCATCCAGACGGCATCACGCCCGGCTGCGAGCTCTCCCAGGACCCGTGACCAGCTGTCCAAGTCCTCCGGAGCCAGACACACATCGAGACGTCCGTGGGCGAACCCGCTCGTGACGACGAGCTCCGCATCGAGGTGGTCGTGCAAGGTCAACACCCCGGGCATCGTCCGGCCCAGAACACGAACCTCAAGACTGCTCTCCCCATCGGCCAGACGGATGAGATCCACAGTGCCGCCCCCGGCCACGCCCGCTCCCCGCTCTCGCGTCGACTCTCGCCATCCTGCACGCGCATCAGCACTCGGCCGCGCAGGGGCATCGCGTGAGGAGTTCTTGGCCATCCTTCTCATGGCATGAGCCGGTTCTGCTGTACGTCGAAGCAGATCAGACCCATGGACTCCGCGACGGCCGCAGCGTAGGCGGACGCCTCCTCGGCCATGCTCCACCGCATGGGGAAGTAGATCAGCGGACCGCTGGCCTCGCGGATCAGCGGACCGGTCGACCAGGGCGAGGTGTCCTCCTCGTCCTCGGTGAGGTCGCACCACCGTTCAAGCAGCGCGGCCACATATGCCGCGATGCGCTCGGACGGAGGTTCTTCCGCCTCGCTGTCGATGTAGCGGTCGTACAGGTCGTCGAAGACCCGGCTGGCGGTCTTGTCATCCGCTGGCCTATCGCCTTCCCAGACAGCAAGGTCGTAGCTCATGCCTGGACGCTCTCATGCCGCTCTGACAGCCATGAGAAACGACGTCTTGGGGCGTGGAAGCTGCTGCAGGCACACGTCAGCACGTGAGGCGCCGGCAGCCGGCGCACGGACCGGCCCACCATCCGCCCGCCACCCCACCGACAGCGGTGACCAGGGCGACCAGCCAACCGGGGATGCGCTGCACGGTCAGGCTCATTCCACCGAGGCGGAGTTCGAACGCGGGACGAGTTTCCGGATTCGGGATCATGGCTGCCTCTCGTGAGGTGGTGCGCTTCCACGCTTGGAAAGGTGGGTTGCCTCGATTCCAGCGGCCTTGACGGAACGGTAACAAGAACGCTCGCGCTCACGAATTCACGATCTCCGAATGCGGCAGAGGCGAAGCGGCTCCCCTCGCGCCGCCGCCCACGCATCCGCCGAGCGGCCGTCAGGAACCCGGCTGGGCTCGTCGGGACGAGGCCCGGATGCGGAAGCGGGAGGTGGTCAGGACCGGGCCTCGGCTCGGTTCGCCGGCGATGCGGGCCTGGAGGAGGTCGAGGAGGGCCAGCGTCGTTTCCGGGGCGTGGAGTTCGATCGACGAGATCGCGGGGCGGCTGTGCCGGGTGTGTTCGGAGTCGGAGGCCGCGGCGAGCATCGTGCGGTCGGGCACGCTGACGCCGCGCGCCGTCAGGCCCGCCAGGACACCGGCCGCCTGGCGACCGGTGTGGCACAGGATCGCGTCCGGGACGCCGTCGTCGACGATCGCGTGGGCGACGCTCTCGCCGCCCCGTTCGCCGGCGCGTTCGGCCGACGCGTAGACGCGCGGGGTGAGTCCGGAACTCTCGCACCAGCCGCGGTACATCGCCTCGCCGTCGATGTTCCAGGCGTTGGGGTCGGTGCCGCGCACCAGCGCGATCGACCGGGCGCCGTTGGCGGCGAAGTGCTCGTAGATGCGCCGGAGGCTCACGTGCTCGTCCTCGGTGGCCCAGTCGGTGAACTCGGGGCGGCTCGGGTCGCGTCCCAGCGTGACGTACGGGATCCCGCGCCGTTCGAGGAGGGCGACGACCGGGTCGTCGACGTGCGGCATCGTCACGATGTAGCCGTCGAGCGAGAGGGCGAGCGGAGGTGTCGGGCGTCTGGTCGGGTCGGGTACGAGCATCACGCTGAGGCCGCGGTCCATCGCCTGGGCCGAGACGGCGCCGATGTAGCGGGTGAACACGTCGACGCCCTGCGGCGCGTACTCGCCCAGGGAGTCCAGTGAGCGCAGCACCAGCCCGATCGCCCCGACCGACGCCCGCCGCAGGCCGCGCGCGAGGGCGTCGGCCTGGTAGTCCATCTCCTCGGCGACGGCCCGGACGCGCAGCCGCGTGGCCTCGCTCAGCGTCCCGGTGCCGTTGAGCGCCATCGATACCGCCGCGACGGAGACCCCCGCGCGCTGGGCTACGTCGCGGATGGTGACGCCCTTCGACCTGGCCACGGCGACCTCCTGGTGGAGCGGAAAGCGACATCGGGAAGACCGTTGTATTAAACGTTTTACCTACCTAGCGTGTCGCGCATCCCTCCCTGTGATGGGCCTCACAAGGCAAAGGTCTCCAAGCAAGATGAAGCTGCACATACTGCGCTCGACCACCCCCGATCCACGCGAGCGCGGCCGAGAGATCGGCACGCGGTACGCGGACCGGGTGCGTGACGTCAGCGCCCGCTACCTGGCGCACTTCGAGGTGCTGGGCATCCCCGACGCCACCGTCCGCGAAGTCGCCGCCGCGAGCCGGGACGCGCTGCGCGACTGGTACCCGGAACTGGCCGAGGAGTCGGACGGGATCGCCGAGGCGGCGGGGATCGAGCCGTGGCAGGCGGCCGCGGTCGGCGCGCGGACCGAAGTGCTCGCCGCCGCGCCCGTACCGGGGACGGGTGAGTGCACGACCGCCGTGTACGCGCCGCCCGCCGGCGGTCCGCCGGAGACGATCCAGACCTGGGACTGGCACGACTCGCTCACCCCGGACGGTCTCCTGCTGTCCCTCGTGACCTGCACGGGTCGCCGGGTGAAGCTGTTCACCGAGTTCGGCACGGCCGCGAAGATCGGGGTGAACGACGCCGGCCTCGGCCTGCACTTCAACATCCTGAGGCACCGCTCCGACAGCGCCGCCGGCGGCGTGCCCGTGCACGCGGTCGCGCGTCGCGTCCTGGAGGAGGCGACGACGGTGGCGGAGGCCCGTGACCTCGTCGCCTCCGCGAAGGTGGGCGCGTCCACGGTGCTGACCGTCGCCGCCTACCGGGACGGCCGGGCGGAGGCGGCCTCCATCGAGATGTCGCCGTCCGGACTCGCCGTGCTGGAGCCCGGTGCCGACGGCTGGCTCCTCCACACGAACCACTTCCTCGACGCCGGCCTCGCCGACGGTGACCTCAGCGTCCCGGAGACGGTGTCGGTCGAGCGGTACGAGCACGCCCGCGCCGTACGCGGCGGCATGACCGGCCGGTCCGCGCAGGAGCGCGCGGCGGCCTTCTGCGGCGGGGACGGGGCCGCCGCGGTCGTGTGCGTCCGCGCCGATCCGTCCCAGCCGGGCCACGAGCGGTGGGGCACCTTGCTCACCGTCTCCCTCGACCTCCCCGGCTTCGCCCTCGCGTACCGGGCCGGCACCCCCGACACCGCGGCCCGCGAGGGCCTCGACCACTTCTGAGGAACCCCCATGGACGACATGCACGACATGCACGGAACGGACGACATGCACGGCACGGACGACAGGGTTGTCAGGGACGACGACGTGACCACACCCGCTCAGCTCTACCGCAACGCCCGCTTCTTCACGTCCGATCGCCGCCCCTGGGCCGAGGCCCTCGTGGTGGTGGGCGACCGGATCGCCTACGTCGGCGACGAGGCCACGGCCGCCCGCGTGGCCGGGGCGGACGCCCTGGTCCACGACCTCGACGGCGCGACCGTCCTGCCCGGGTTCGTCGACGGCCACGCCCACGTGGTCGGCACCGGCGAGGCCGCGGCCCAGGTCGACCTCTGGGGCGCCGGCTCGGTGGAGGAGATCCAGCGGCGCATCGACGCGTGGGCGCGCGAGCACCCGGACGCTCCGCGCGTGCTCGCCACCGGCTGGAAGCACGGCGACTTCCCCGGCGGGTCCCCCGACCGCGGCATGCTCGACGCCGTCGTCGCCGACCGGCCCGTATACGCGCAGGCGTACGACTTCCACTCGATCTGGCTGAACACGGCGGCCCTCGACGAGGTCGGCATCGACGCGGCCACCGCGTCGCCGCCGGGCGGCACGGTCCACCGCGACGCGCACGGCGCGGCGACCGGCCTCGTGGACGAGACCGCGATGCACCGCCTCGTATGGCCGGTGCTCGACGGCTTCACCACCGGAGCCGACCGGGACCGGGCCCTCGCGGTCGCCCTCGCCGCGTACGCCGAGTCCGGCGTCGTCGGCTCGACCGACATGGCGATGAACGAGGACGACTACGCGGCGATGCGCCGTGCCGACGCGGCGGGAGCCCTCACCACCCGCATCGGCGCGTTCTGGCGCGTCCAGCCGACCGGCGACGAGGCGAGGAACCTGGCCCAGGTAGCGCGCGTCGTCGAGCTCGCCGCCCGCCATTCGACGCCGTTCCTGCGGGTGACCGGCATCAAGGTCATGGTCGACGGCACCGTCGACGGGTGTACGGCGTCCCTCGGCAAGCCCTACGTCGACGGCGGCAACGCCGACCCGATCTGGAGCCTCGCCGAACTCGCCCCCGTGGTGGCCGCCGCGGACGCGGCCGGCCTGCAGGTCGCCATGCACGCCATCGGCGACGAGGCCGTCCGCGTCGCGATCGGCGCCGTCGAGCACGCCGTCACGCTCAACGGCCCCAAGGAGCGCCGCCACCGCATCGAGCACCTGGAGGTCGTCACCCCGGAGGACATCGACCGGCTGGCCGCGCTCGGCATCACGGCGAGCATGCAGCCCGTGCACGCCGATCCGGCCATACAGGAGAACTGGCGCCGCGTCCTCGGCGACGAGCGCGTGGACCGCGGCTTCCCGTGGCCCGAGATGACCGAGGCCGGCGCCACGCTCGTGCTCGGCACGGACTCCCCCACCTCGCCGCACGCCCCGCTGCCCAACATGTTCGTCGCGGCGACCCGGCGCTCGGCGCTGGACCCGTCGCTGCCCGCCAACATCGCCCGTTACGCGCTGCCGCTCGCCGAGGCGATCGTGCACGCCACGCGCGACGCCGCCTGGGCGAGCCGCTCCGAGCACCTGCACGGACGCCTCGCGGAAGGGCTCTACGCCGACTTCGTCGTGCTCGACCGGGACGTCTTCTCCCGGCCGCTGGAGGAGCTGCTGGACACGCGCGTGCTGCGGACGGTCGTCGGCGGCCGCGCCGTCCATCAGGTACGGCCGGAGGTGGAGCGATGAGCGACGCGACCCTGGCGGCGCCCGCGGCGCCGGAGGAGCGGAACGGGGCGAAGGGGGTGACGGGGGTGAAGGAAGGCAAGCCGGGGAAGCGGCCCGTCGCGGCGATCGCGCGGTTCGTCGCCGTGCGCGTCGCGGGTCTCGCCGTGACCCTGCTGATCGCGAGCATGGTCGTCTTCGGAGCGCTCTACGCCGCTCCCGGCAGCCCGCTCACGTACCTCACGCACGGGCGCACCATGAGCCCCGAGGCGATCGCCTCGATCAAGGCCGAGTACCACCTGGACGACTCCGTCTGGCAGCAGTACCTCCGGTGGCTGGGCGGTGTGCTGCGGGGCGACTTCGGCACCTCGATCATCTACAACCAGCCGGTGTCCACGCTGGTCGGCGGCCGTGCCTCGGCGACCACGCTGCTCGTCGTCATGGCCGCGGTGATCGTCCTGGTGCTGGGGCTGGCCATCGGCACGCTCGCGGGCCTCAAGCCCGGCTGGGTGTCCCGTTCGGCCATGGCCGGCGCGACGGGCGTCATGGCCGTGCCGACCTTCGTCGGAGCCGTGGTGCTGATCCTCGTCTTCGCCGTCGGCCTCGAGTGGTTCCCGGTCTTCGGCGCCGGCAGCGGCGGACTCGACCGGATCCACCACCTGACCCTCCCGGCGCTGGCGCTCGCCCTCGCCTCCGTCGCGTTCGTCGCGCGGCTCGCCCAGACCGCCGTGCGGGCGGAGCTGTCCGCCGACCACGTGCAGACGGCGATCAGCCGCGGACTGCCGCGCCGCGCCGTCGTGCGCCGGCACGTCATGCGCAACGCGGCGATGCCCGTGCTCACCGTCGCCGGGCTCACGATCGCGGGCCTGATCGCCGGAAGCGTCGTCGTGGAGCAGGTCTTCCAGCTCGGCGGGCTCGGTCAGTTCCTCGTCAACTCGGTCCAGCAGAAGGACTTCCCCGTCGTCCAGGCGATCTGCCTGGTGTACGTGGCCGCCTTCATCGTGCTGAACACCCTCATCGACATCGCCTACACACTGCTCGACCCGCGCGTGTCGATCGGGAAGAAGGACTCATGAGCGCGACAGCGACCGTACGCCGCTCCGGAACCCGGAAGGCCTCCGCCCGGCGCTCCCCCGGCACCCGAGGCATCGGCGTGTCCGGCTGGGTGGCGCTCGCCCTCCTCGGGTGCGTCGTCGCCTGCGCGCTCCTCGCGCCGGCCGTCTCGCCCCAGGACCCGAACGCCATCGACTTCTCCGGCGCCTACCAGGGCGCGAGCGGTACGCACCCGCTGGGCACCGACGCGAACGGCCGGGACCTGCTCTCCCGGCTCGTCACCGGCTCCCGCACCGCGTTGACCGGCCCGTTCCTCGTCGTGGTGATCTCGACGGTGCTCGGCACGGTCCTGGCGCTCGCGGCCGTGTGGTTCGGCGGCTGGTTCGACCAGCTGGTGGTGCGGGTCGTCGACGCCGTGTTCGCCTTCCCGGGCCTGCTGCTCGCGATCCTGGCGACCGCCCTGTTCGGCTCCGGCCTGCCGGCCGCGGTCGTGGCGCTGGCCATCGCCTACGTCCCGTACATCGCGCGGATCGTACGGAGCGCGGCGCTGCGCGAACGCAACCTGCCCTACATCGCGGCGCTGCGGGTCCAGGGCGTGCCCGGGCTGCGGATCGCGCTGCGGCACATCCTGCCCAACGTGAGCGGCCTGATCGTCGCCAACGCGACGCTCGCCTTCGGGTTCGCGCTGATGGACCTGGCCGGTCTCTCCTTCATCGGCCTCGGGGTGCAGCCGCCCACCGCGGACTGGGGCGCAATGGTCGGCACCGGCATGGCCGGTGCGCTGCAGCAGCACCCGCAGGAGGCGCTGTACGCCGGCGCCCTCGTCGTCATCACGGTCGGTGCCGTCAACCTGCTCGGCGACCGGCTCACGGAGCGCTGGGAGGCACGCTCGTGAACGCTCTGCTCGAAGTCGAGGACCTGACGGTCCGGCTGCCGGTCGCGGGCGAGCCGCGCACCGTGCTGCGGGACGTGTCCTTCTCGCTCGACGCCGGAAAGACCCTCGGCCTGGTCGGCGAGTCCGGTTCGGGCAAGTCGATGACCGTACGCGCCCTCGCGCGGCTGCTCCCGGACGGCGCGGAGGTCCGGGGCGGGGTCCGCTTCGACGGCTCCGAGGTGTTCGACCTGCGGTCCGAGGCGCTGCGGTCCTACCGGGCGAACGACGTCGCGATGATCTTCCAGGACGCGCGGGCCCACACCAACCCGGTGCGGACGATCGGCGACTTCCTCACCGAGGCGCTGCGCCTCAACGCCGGGATGCCGAAGGCCGCAGCCCGCGGGCGCGCGCGGGAGCTGCTCGCCCAGGTCGGGATCTCCGACCCGGAACGCCGGCTGGGCCAGTACCCGCACGAGCTCTCGGGCGGCCTGCTGCAACGGGTGATGATCGCCGCCGCGGTCGCCGCCCGGCCCCGGCTCATCCTGGCGGACGAGCCGACGACCGCGCTCGACGTCACCACCCAGGCGGAGGTGATGGCGGTCCTGCGGCGCATGCAGCGGGAGTACGGGATGGCGATGCTCTTCATCACGCACGACCTGGAGCTCGCCGGCGCCGTCTGCGACGAGACCATCGTGCTGTACGCGGGGCAGGTGATGGAGCGGCAGGCCTCGCGGCGCCTGCACGAGGACCCGCTCCACCCGTACACCGCCGCCCTGCTGCGCGCGCGCCCCGAGATCGACCGCCGCGTCGAGCGGCTGCCCGCGATCGGCGGTCATCCCACCACCGCCTACGAGGCGCCGGACGGCTGCGCCTTCGCCCCGCGCTGCCCGTTCGCCGAGGACCGGTGCCGGGAGGGTGTGCCGCCCCTGCTGCGGATCGGGGAGGGCGACACCGGGTGCGTCCGGATGCCCGGGCTGCGCGGCCGGATGGTGCCGCGGCCGTCCGTCGTCAGCGCTTCGAACGAGGAGGCCCAGCGATGACCGAACCCCTGCTCGTGGTCGAGCGCCTGACCAAGACCTTCGGCCACGGGCCCGACCGGGCGACCGCGGTAGCCGACGTGAGCTTCTCGCTGGCCGCGGGCGGATCCCTCGGCATCGTCGGGGAGTCCGGCTCCGGGAAGACGACCACGGCCCGCATGATCATCGGTCTGGAGCGCCCTTCCGGCGGCCGCATCACGGTGCGGGGCGAGGACCGCACCCAGCCGGCGCGTTCCGCCCGCGTCCGGCGCCGGCGGGGCCGGGACATCCAGATCGTGTTCCAGGATCCGTACACCTCGCTCGACCGCCGCCAGCGCGTCGGCGACTGCCTCGCGGAGGTCGTCGGCGTGCACGCCCGGCTCGGCCGCGAGGGGACCGCGCGGCGGGTGGCCGAACTCGCCGAGCTCGTCGGACTCGACGACCGGCAGCTCGCGGCGCTGCCGAGGTCCCTGTCCGGAGGCCAGCGTCAGCGCGTCGCCATCGCCCGCGCGCTCGCCGCCGATCCGGACGTCCTCATCCTCGACGAGGCCGTGTCCGCGCTGGACGTCTCGATCCAGGCGCAGATCCTCAACCTGCTCTCCGACATCCGGCGCGAGCGCGGGGTGAGCTACCTGTTCATCAGCCACGACCTCGCCGTCATCCGCCAGGTCACCGACGACACGATCGTCATGCGTCATGGCGCCGTCGTCGAGCAGGGGCCCACCGCCGACGTGCTCGACCATCCCCGGCACGCCTACACCCGCCTGCTGCGCGACAGCGTCCCGCGCACCGGGTGGGACCCCGAATCCCTCACCGCCCGATCCTGACCAGGAGCAGCGCCATGAACGCACCCCGCCCCCGCAGACGGACCGTCGCTCTCGCCGTCGCCGCCTGCACGCCCCTCGTCCTGGCCGGCTGTTCCGGAGGCGGCGGCACCACCGGTGCCGCCGGCACCGGGTCCGCCGCCGCGCTGACGACCTTCACTCCACCGGGCCAGGGCTCGGTGGAGAAGATCACCTGGAACGTCTTCCAGGGCGAGCCGCAGACGGTCGACCCCTTCCACGCGGCCGACTACACGCCGAACATGATCAACTCGAACATGTGCGAGACCCTGTTCGTCCAGTCGCCGGACTTCACGGTCAAGCCGAACCTGGCGACCTCGTCCTCGAACCCCGATCCGAAGACCTGGGTCTACCGGATCCGCGACGGCGTCACCTTCTGGGACGGCTCGCCGATGACCGCCGACGACGTCGCGTGGAGCATGAACCACAACCTGACGGACCCGACGGGCTTCTACGGCTACCTCTACCGGAACGTCGCCTCGATCACGAAGACGGGCGCTTCCGAGGTGACCGTCAAGCTGAAGCAGCCCGACTACCTCTTCAACGACGAACTCGCGAGCTACGCCGGTGTCGTCGTCCAGAAGAAGTTCTACGAGCAGCACGGCAAGAAGGTCGGCACGCCCGACGTCGGCGTCATGTGCACCGGTCCCTACAAGTTCGCCAAGTGGACGCGGGGGCAGTCGATCAGCGCGAGCCGCTACGACGGCTACTGGAACAAGGCGCTGCCGCTGAAGGTGAGGAACATCGACTTCACCTTCCTGACCGACGGCTCCGCGATCACCTCCGGCCTGCTCTCCGGCCAGATCGACGGAACGTACCAGCCGCCGACGGCCGCGCTGGCCCAGCTCAGGACGTCCCCGGCGGGCAAGCTCTACTCGGGCCCGGCCCCGCTCGCCGTCACCCTCGTCGTCGCGAACCCGAAGGGCGCGATGGGCAACGCCGACGTGCGCAGGGCGCTCCAGATGGCCGTCGACTGGAAGGGCATCGGCAGCCAGGTGTACGCCGGTTCGGGCACCCCCGCGCCGTTGCAGGCCGTGCCCGCGGCGTACGGCTTCGCCAAGGAGGGCCTGACCACGTACGCCGACTCGGTCAGGACCGACGGCACGGCGAGGATCGAGGAGGCGAAGAAGCTGCTGGCCGGCGTTCCGGCCGACGTGAAGGCGAAGGAGATCAGCCTCGTCGTGCCGCAGCAGGCGGAGACGCAGCAGCTGGGCGTGGGGATCAAGGACGCGGCGGACAGGATCGGCCTGAAGTTCAAGCTCGACGTCGTTCCCGCGACGGGCTATTCGAACTACCTGTACGACCCGGCGACGCGCGGCGGCACGGACCTGCTCTACACGCAGTTCTGGCCGAACATCCCCAACCCGCTCGACTGGCTGGGCATCACCGCGGTGACCGGCGGCTCGTTCAACCAGTCCGGCTACGACGGCATCGACGCGCTCTACGCCAAGGCGCTGGGCACGAAAGACGAGCGGGCCCGCGCCGAGCTGGTCGTGCAGATGGAACGCAAGCTGCACGACGAGATGAACCCCATGTTCTCCGGCATCCAGCTGACGAACGACGTGTGGCTCGGCAACCGGATCACCGGCGCGCCGGCCTCCTTCGCCTTCGTCTACTACCCGTGGGCGGCGCACCTGGGAGGCACCGGCAAGTAGCCCTCACCGCGGCGCGCCCGGCCGTGCGCCGCAGACCCGTCCGCCGTGGCCGTCCCGAGCGGGGCGGCCACGGCGGACGGGCGCGGTCCCCGGCTCAGCCGCGGCAAGGCCCTCCGGCCGCGGGGACCGGAATCCTGCGGTGCCGGTCGGCAGCCGGCCGGGGATGCGAGGCTGGTCCCATGCTGATCGCGATGGCCGGGCTGCCCGGCGCGGGGAAGAGTTCGATCGCCGAGGAGCTGGGACGGAAGCTGGGTGCTCCCGTCGTGTCGGTGGACCCGATCGAGGCCGCGATGTGGCGTGCCGGGGTGGCACGCAGTCAGCCGACCGGACTGGCCGCGTATGTCGTGGCCGAGGCGGTGGCCGACGGCGTGCTGGCCCTGGGCCAGACGGTGATCGTCGACGCGGTCAACGCGGCGGAGGAGGCACGGGCGCAGTGGCGGTCGCTGGCGTCTCGTCACGCCGTGCCGTTGGTGTTCATCGAGGTGGCGTGTTCGGATCCGGCGACGCATCGCCGGAGGCTCGCGGGCCGGACCCGGGAGATCGACGGCTTCGACGAGCCGACGTGGGAGGAGGTGGAGCGGCGGCAGGAGGAGTTCGCTCCCTGGGCGGACGACCGGCTGGTGCTGGACAGCGTGAGCGACCTGCCGCAGAACGTCGCGACAGCCTTGGCGTTCCTGGCCCCGGCGCTCCCTGACCTCTGATTCCCGGCCGTGTGGTCTCCCAGCGGCGACGCGCATGCGTGACAGTCTGGCGCGCGTGCCCGGGAGTGGACGCCGCCGGGTCGGCGGCGTCCGCTCCCGGGCGTGCGGGCCCGCGTGGCGTGCGCGCGGGCCGCGGAGAGGTACGGCGATCAGATGCGCGTCGAGAGGGGGACCGTGATCTGCTTCAGCCAGCTGCCGGCGGCGAAGTCACGGGCCTTGACGACGACTCGGTCACGGAAGACCTCCACCTGGAGCCCCTGGTTGAAGGTTCCGGGGACGGAGACCTCGCCGCCCTGGCCGTCGTCCGTGTAACCCGTCTGCACGGCACCGGTGTTGATGACCGAGAAGCCGTCCAGGTTGGCCGTGCCGGGGACGACCCGGCGGACGTACCAGTCGGACAGTGCGAGGTCCCAGTGCGTGTGTCCGCAGAAGAGGAAGACGTCGCGGTGACGGCCCAGGATCCCGAGGAGCCGGTCCGCCTGGAGGTAGTCGCGCGAGTACAGCCGGTTGTGGCTGCCGGAGACGGTGTTGGGGAGCGGGTGGTGGGTGACGACCATGACCGGCTTGCGCCGGCGGGCCCAGTACGCGAGGCGCTCCTCCAGCCAGGCGAACTGCGCCTCGCTGAGCCACACCTCGTCCCAGAGCTTCGGGTCGTGGAAGTGCATGTACTTCTCGGTGCCGAGGCTCAGCACCGGGATGCCGCCGAACGAGTGCTCCGCGTAGACCGTGTTGCGCCCGGCGAAATGGAAGAAGCTCCGGAACAGGGAGTCCTCGGTGGTGCCGTTGGGCCAGGTGTCCTGCGCGAGGGTGGACGGATCGCGCCACTTGGGGACGTAGAACTCGTGGTTGCCGATGGCCCAGGCGGTCGTCTTCGCACGGGTGTGACGCGCGAGTTCGGCCGTGACCGCCGCGTACTCGGCGTCGTACCCGCGCGGCGTGATGTCACCGGCGACGGCGAGGCCCGAGCTCGCCGGGTTGGTCCGGCGCATGTCCTCGAGCGCCACACCGAGGTCGCGGAGGTCGCCCTGGATGTCGCTGATGACGTTGAACGTGGTGACCGGCCGCCCATGGCCGGCGTGCCCGCCCGCGAGCGAGGCGGCCTCCTGGCCGGACCGGCCGAAGGGCGCAGCGCCCGCCGGTATCTGGGCGGCGGCGACGGCGCCCACCGCTCCGGTGGCGACGGTGAGGAGAGATCTGCGGTCCACGGGGAGTTCCTCTCGGGGGCCGCGGCGACCGGGAGCACTCGCCCCTCCCGGCCACCGCGCGTTGAACTAGACCCGTTATGGATACGTGATCACGGGGGCCCGTTGCCCAGCCCCGGATGTAGGGAGGATGAATGAATTCCGACGGAACGGCGGCGGAACCGAGGGTCAGGCGCGCCGACGGGATGCGAGCAGCCGAACGCCCCTCAGCAGGAGGGCGAGACTCATCAGGACGAGGCCGATGACCCCGAGGGTGAGGTTGTCGAGGCCGAGGCCCCCGAGGAGCAGCATGCCGCTGAGCGACTCGAACGCGTCGATGCGGGCGGCCAGGCGCTGTTCGGGCTCCGCGCGGCGCAGCCGCCGCAAGACGGGGGCGAGCGAGACGAGCTGGAGGACGGCCAGGGCGAGAAGCACCCAGCGGAAGGCGGTCGGTATGTCCACAGCCGCCAATGTACGGGTGCCGAGACGATGTGGGGGCCGCCAGGCCGAGCGGGGTGGAGGACCGTAGCCTCATAACCTCGTGGGCTCGTGGGCCCGCGGGCGCGCCCGTCGGCGATTCGGACAACCCCCTTCTCCCGTGGGTCTGTTACGGGAAGCGGGTCGATGCATCCGCCACGCTCCGACACGCGCCGCATCCCGGCGTCCCCGTCGCTCCCGCGACGACTGAAAGACGCCAGTTCGATGGTCCGGCGTGGTCGTTGAGCCTCACGACCACGCCGGACGACCGTTCAGGAGGACGCCGTTGACCTCGACCGCCCCGGACCCCGCTCAGGGCGCCACCCCGCCGCCGCCACCGCCCGCGGAGATCACGTACACCGGGCAGTACTCCGTCAATCCGCTCGCCGAGGTCTCCTTCCGGCGCGTGTGCGCCCGGATCCCGGCGGTCCTCGGCCGGATCGGCCGCCTCTCCTGGCGGATCGACCGGCGGGCCGTGCAGTTGCTGCTCGGCTGCCAGCTCCTCACGGGCGTCTCCGCCGCCGTGCTGCTGACCGCCACGGCCCGCGCCATGGAGCCGGTGCTCGGCGCCGGCAGCGCCGGGGACCGCCTGCGCGGCGCGCTGCCGGCCCTGCTGGTGGTGGCGGTCGCCTCCGGGGTGGCTCGTACGGCGGGGGCGGTGGCCTCGTACGCGGAGCGGCGGATCACACCGCGGCTGACGACCGAGACGGACTCGGCTCTGGTCGAGGCGGTGTGCCGGGTGGAGGCGGTGGCGTACGCGGAGGACGGGTTCTCGGACCGGCGCGAGGCGGCCGAGATGGGGGTGATGCGCACCCATGTGATGGTGACGGACGCGCAGCGGCTCGTGTCCGCGGTGATCCGCATGGTGACCGCCGGAGGGGTGCTGTCGGTCCTGAACCCGCTGATGCTGCCGCTGCTCCTCCTCGCCGTGCTGCCGGCGGGTGTCGGGGCCGTCCTGAGCGCACGGGTCGACTACGAGATCCACTACGGCAACATCGCCGACCGCAACGTGCGCGGGATGATGCGCTGGTGGGCGACGGAGTCGAAGTACAGCGACGAGGTCCGCGCGAACTCGATGACCGGCTACCTCGTCTTCTGGTACCGCGCCCTCTCCGACCGGTGCGACCGGCGCACCCTGGCCGCCGCACCGCGGACCCTGCGGATCGCCCTGCTGTCCGCGCTGGCGGGCGGCCTCTTCCTCATGGCGACGTGGGGCGTTCTGGCGTGGCTGGCGGTCTCGGGCCGGGTCGACCTGGCGCTCGCCGCGACGGCCGTCATCGCCGTGCAGACGCTGCTCGCCGCCCTGTCGCAGGTCGTGGTCAACGGCGCCGCGGTCTTTCACACCAGTCTCTACCTGGGCGACATGCAGACCTTCCTCGACGACGCGGCCGCCCGCGCGCCCCGGCGGGGACCCCGCCGTCTGAGCGGGCCGGTCGAGGAGATCCGCCTGGAGGAGGTCGTCTACCGGTACCCGGGCAAGGACAAGCCCGCCGTGGAAGGCGTCTCCCTGACCCTGCGGCGTGGCCAGGTCCTCGCGATCGTCGGGGCGAACGGTTCGGGGAAGTCCACCCTGACCCGTCTGCTGACCGGGATCTACCTGCCGGACAAGGGAACGGTGGCCTGGAACGGGACCGATCTCGCCGGAGTGGAGCCGGCCACCGTGTGGGCGAACACGGGCCTGGTGCCGCAGATCTTCGCGCAGTGGCCGCTGCGCCTCCGCGAGAACGTCACGCTCGGCCAGCCCCGCACCGTCGACGACGCCCCGGTGTGGGAGGCCATCGACGCCGTCGGCCTGCGCGGGGCCGTCGACGAGCTCCCTTCGGGCCTGGACACCCTCCTCGCCCGGGACGTCTTCGGCGGTACGGAGCTCTCCGGCGGCCAGTGGCAGCGCATCGCCTGCTCCCGGGCCCTGTACCGCCGGCCCGCGCTGCTGATCCTCGACGAGCCCACCTCCCAGATGGACCCGCGCGGCGAGCACCAGATCTTCGAGCGGATCAAGGCCATCGCCGCCGACCGCATCACGATCGTGGTCACCCATCAGCTGGAGAACACCAGGATCGCCGATCACATCATCGTGATGGAGGAGGGCCGGATCACCGAACAGGGCCGGTACGACGACCTCGCCCACGGCGGCGGAACCTTCGCCGAGCTGCTGGAACTGTCCCAGGACCGCTGACCGACCACCCCGTGGTCCTCCTCCTCGCCCCCGTACCGCACTCCCCTGAGAGGCACGTCGTGACCACCACCAAGTCCACCGCGAACCCTGCCTACTGGGAGCCCCTGTGGGCCGGCGGCCGCCGCTACCGGCGGCTGTGCGCGACCGAGAGGCAGCTGATGGCGAACCACCTCGGTCCGGGTCTCGACCGCCCCGCCCTCGACGTCGGCAGCGGCGACGGGACCCTGGCCCGGTACCTCCAGCACGAGCTCGGCTACCGCACGACCGGGATCGACTGCTCCCCCACCGCCGTCGCGCTCGCCGCAGCCCACGACGCCGACCACGGGCCCGGGCCCGAACCGACCTGGCGGTGCCTGGACGTCAACACGGGCGACCTCACCACTCTCCCCGCCCCGGCCTACGCGCTCATCACCTGTCGGCTCGTCTACCGGTGGATGGGCGACAAGCCGGCCTTCCTGGACCGCGTCCGCCACCTCCTCGCACCCGGCGGAACCCTCTGGGTCGTCACCGAAATCGCCGGCCGCCGCACGAGCACCGACCCGGCCCTCACACGGCTCGGCATCTCCCCCACGGACGCCGAGTTGCTCACGACCGGCTGGTCCACGGTGCGCACCGCCGACCTCGACGTCCTGCGCTGCTACGCGCTGGGCCCCTGAAAGCCGCCCGCCCCGCCCCTGGAGGGAAGACCGTCGTGCTCGACATCGAACAACGCACCGCCGAGACCTGGGACCTCTACGGCCGTCACCAGCTCGACCGGACCTTCGACCTGCCGGAACTGAACCAGTGGTCCTGGGACATCCCGCAGGCGGACCCCAGCGTCGATCTCCTGGGCGACGTAGCCGGTCTACGCGTCCTGGACCTGGGAGCCGGGGCCGCCCGGCACGCCGCCCACCTCGCCGCCCTGGGCGCGCACGTCACCGCCGTCGACGCCTCTCCCACCCAGCACGCACGCGCCCGCGCCCGCTATCCCGACACCCCTCACCTGCACCTGGTACGCGCCGACGCCGTGGACCACCTGCACGAGGCCACCCCCTACGACCTGATCTACTCCGTCGGCGGCGTCCCCTTCGTGGACCCGAACCGCCTTCTCCCCGCTCTGACCGACGGGCTCAGGCCGGGCGGCCGACTGGTGTTCAGCGCACTGCACACCAACTCGCGCGGCGACGGGCCGTGCGACTCCGTCACCGCACGGCCCGAGGTGCTGCGCCTGCCGGGGACGGACACCGAGCACCTCGTACACATGTGGGTCCTCGCCCCGGCGTTGTGGGAGGAGCTCCTGATCCGGCACGGCCTCACCATCGAGTCGGTGACCGAGATCGACTCCCCGGAGCGGGACCATCGCCTCTCCTACCGGGTGTACGCCGCCCGCCGGCCGCCGAGCACACCAGGCCCGTGACCGTCCAGGCTCCCTGCGGGCCGGGAGACCTTTCCCCCGGCTCGGCAGTCGTAGCGGTGGGTGCAGGGGACGTCCGGGCAGAGGCGGCACACGAAGAAGGAGGCCCGCGCGACCCGTCGTCGCGCGAGTGCGAGTGACAGGTAGGTTGATCACCAGTTCGCTGGAGGTCATGGGGAGGAGCCGCTGTGACGGAGATCGAGGTTCCGGGGCCTGAGGCCGATTGGCAACCTGCTGCGCAACTGCCCTACTACACCGGCAAGAATCCCGCGTACCAGTACAGCGTATGGGAGCACACAGCCCCGCTGTTCCAGATGATCGGAGGGCTGGCGCTACCGGTGCAGCCCGTGGCCCAGCGGCTGCGTCTGCAGGTGGAGCGTTCGTGGGACGGGCTGGACGATCTCGACGTCGTTCTCTTCCGGCTGAGGGGTTTCAGCTTCGCGATCAGCAAGCACGACGGCAATCCTCTCGGCCTTTCGTTCGTCTGGCTCACCGAGCCGCACGAGCAGGGCGACAAGGCCCTGGACATCCTCCTGGAGGTCGTCGGGATCGGGGAGGAGGCCGTCGCCTTCCGGGGAGACGGTGACGATCTCCGCGAGGAGCGGACCGAGCCGTCGCCGAAGGCCGACGCTTCCGACAAGATTGTCGGCGGCACCCCGCCGATCTCGCTGTGGGGCCGACTCCGCCGCGCCGTCGGCGGCAAGGCACCGGCCGACGGGTGAATGCGCCCACTGGCGGAATCGCACGGTGGTCGGTACCCGGACCACTCATCACAAGGCGGGACGGTGTCCGCATACCCGGTACGCGGGCGTCACGCCTTCATCCGCGGCGGCAGGACGTTCTTCCTCACCGACCCCGTCATCTGCGCCGACGGGCTCATCGACCGCTGGGGCACGGTCACCGTCGACGAGTTCGCGGGAGAGCTGCGCTCCGGATGAGTGGCCACCGACCTTCCGGACGATGCCTCGGCGTCGGCGCACGGTCCGGCCGCATGGAAGTTCAGCCAGCCCCGCACCTGACTCGCACCCGACCTCTGCGCTCAGCTGACATGGACCGCAAGGACGGGCCGCTCAAGGTGCGGGTCGCCTGCTCGAACTCGTCCGCCCCGAGCTCCACGCGCAGCGGGTCGGGATCGGCTCGCCGCCGCTCCCTTAGGAGCGGCGGCGAGCGGGCCTCAGGTGACGGTCAGTTCGTTGAGGGCGATGTTGCCCCACTGGCGGTTGGCCGCCTTCACGACGAGCCGTAGGCGGGAGGTGTCGACGGGGGTCGGCAGGGTCAGGGTGCGGCGCTCCACGGTGGAGCTGTTGCTGTTCCAGGTGAGGGCCGCGTCGGTGAGCCGGCTGGTCCAGGCCGTGCCGTCCCAGGTCTGGACGTCGACCCGGGTGAAGCCCTGGCCCTGGCCGAAGTGGGTGGCCAGGGTCACCGCGGCGACCCGGCGGACGGTGCGGAGGTCGAGGGTGATGTCCCCCGGCAGGGTCACGGCGACCGGGCTCGCCCAGCTGGTGGCCTCGCTCCCGTCGACGAGAGCGGCGACGGTGCCCTGACCGGTGCCCATGGTGGTCGAGGCGATCGGCGCCCCGTAGCTGCCGGGGGCGCCCTGGACGGCGCCGACCGCGACGGTGGCGGCGAGGGCGGTGCCGAGGATGTCGCGGCCGCCGTTTCCCGTGATGGCAAGGCCCGCGTCGATGGCGGCGGATCCGGTGAGCGGCCGGTAACCGGTCAGGTCGGCGCGGGAGGTGGCCGTGCCGGGTGCGGTGAGCTTCGGGTCGCCGGTCAGGGCGGCGGTGTCCGGCGGCACGGGTCCGCCGCGGTAGAGGTTGTTGCGGTAGGTGATGCCGGCGGTGTCGTACGGCAGGTTGGCCAGGTTGACGAAGAGGTTGTTGCGGAAGGTGACGTTCTTCGGGTTGTGGTAGACCTGCGCGATCTTGTACAGCGGGCGGCTCGGCGAGGACGACACGTAGACGGTGTTGTTGTAGATGTCGACGCCGTCGGTGTTGGTGGAGAAGGTGAAGATCTCGTTGCCGTCGTTCTGGCTGATGTTGTAGCGGATGACGGCGCTGGCGGGGGCGGAGCCCAGCGAGACGGAGATGAAGAAGCCGCCGCCGTTGTCGTGGCTGTAGTTGTACTGGACCAGGCTGTCGTGCGTGGAGGCGTCCGCGTCGAAGGCGGTGCAGTCGAGCCCCCGGCCGCCGAAGCGGGCGCCGTACACCTCGTTGTACTGCACGGTGGTGCGGTCGGCGCCGGACCACCAGATGCCGACGTTCGTGGTGGTGGAGGTGGCCCGGGCGACGGTGTTGTACTCGATGAGGGTGTCGGCGACCTGGTTGGTGTTGATGCCGCCGGAGCCGACGTCGTGGACGTGGTTGCCGCGGATCACCAGGCCGGTGCTGGGGGTGAACGGACCGTACTCGTTGGCGGGGATGTTCAGTTCGCCCCACAGCGAGGTCCAGCCCTCGCGCTGCATCCAGGTGGACCAGGTGGTGATGCCGTAGGCCTTGGTGTCGGCGATCTCGTTGTTCTCGATCAGCATGCCCGTGAAGTACGTCGGCACGGTGTTGCCCCGGACGTCGACGAGGATGCCGGCCGAGCCGATGTTGCCCTTGCCGACCTGGGCGACGCCGTCGATCCCGTGGACGTACAGGTTGCGCAGCGTGATCCCGGGGACGGCGCCGACGTCCTTGGCCCGGACCTCGACGCCCACCCGCCAGGTCGTCGACCCCGTGCCGTTGGTGATCTCCAGGCCGTCGAGCGTCCAGTGCCGCAGGTTCTCCAGGAGCACCGCCGAAGGCACCGTGTTGGCCCCGGCGATGACCGGCTTGGCCCCGGTCCCGTACGAGGTCGCCGTGACCGGGGCGCCCGCGGAACCGGAGCCCTTGGGCGCGAACTGACCGGTCCAGGTGCGCCCCGCGAGGAAGCGGACGGTGTCGCCCGGCTGGAAGACCTGCTGGTTCACCCGGGCCAGGCTGCGCCAGGGAGTGCCCGTGCTGGTGCCGTCGGCCGAGTCGTTCCCGCCGGACGAGTCCACGTAGTACGTGGTCCCCGTCGCCGCCCGGGCTGCGGCCGGCGGTACGGCGACGGCCAGGGCCGTACCGAGCGCCGCCGAGAGAACAGTACGTCTGCTGTGCATGAAGCCTCCTGAGAGAGAAGCGCCTACATCAGAAAGGGGATTTCATTAGTCGTCGCCCGCCCGTGCGGAGGTGGGCGGGCCGCCGGGACCACGCCCACCTCCGAAGCCGACCTCCGACGCCGGCCTTCGAGGGGACCGACCTCCGAGGGGGCCGACCTCCGATGCCGGCCTTCCGAGACCGGCCCTCGGGCCTACTTGCCGATCCCCGCCGTCATGCCCTCGACGATGCGCCGGCCGCACCACAGGTAGAGGACGATCATCGGGAAGACGAGGATGCCGATCCCGGCGAACATGCCGCCCCAGTCGGACGAGTACTGCATCGTCCCGTAGAGGTGGAGCAGGGCGACGGGCAGCGTGCGCTCGTCCTCGCCGGGGGCGATCACCATGACGAGCAGGGTGGAGTTCCACAGCCCGATCACGTTGAGGACGAGCACGGTGACGATGCCGGGCCGGGCCAGCGGGACGATCACCTGGACGAAGGTCCGCAGCGGTCCCGCCCCGTCCAGCTCCGCCGCCTCCTCGACCTCCTGGGGGAGCGAGCGGAGGTGGCCGCTGAGGACGAACACGGCGAAGGGCAGGGAGAGCGCGACCTCGAAGATCAGCAGGGTGATCCGGTCGTCCCACCATCCGGTGACCCAGTCCACCATGAACGTGCTCAGCGACAGCTTCACGACCACGACGGGGATGATCAGGGTCTGCAGCGGGATGCTCATGCCCATCGCGAAGTAGCCGGTCAGTCCGCCCGCCACCCGCCGTGTCGAGCGGGCGAGTGCGTAGGCCGCGGGCGCCGCGATGCCGACGATCAGGACCGATCCGGCCCCGGTGAGCACCACACTGTTGAGAGCGGCCTTCGAGAACTGCGCGGCCTGCCAGGCCCGCGACCAGTTCTGCCACTCCGGCGCGGACGGCAGGGAGAAGGGGTGGAGCCATACGTCACCCGGGGACTTGAGCGACTGGAGGCCGACCCAGGCCACGAGCGCCAGGTTGAAGACCACCCACAGCCAGAGCGCGGCCGAGGTCAGCCGCGGGACGAGGACGTCGCCGACGAAACGGGTCACCGGGCGGGTGCCGTGGACGGGATTCACGAGAGCTCCACTCGGTCGCGGCGCGTGACGCGACGGATCAGCACGATCAGGACCACCGTGACCAGGACGACGAACACGCCCATGGCCGCGCCCTGCCCCAGCTCGGGCACCGTGTTGCCGCCGGAGACGGTGATGTACTGCTGGACGGCGACGGTACGGGCCTCCAGCGGCGGGTTGCCGGGGGTGCCGCCCGTCGTGAAGGCGAGCACGATCTCGAACACCTTGAGGCTGTTGACGACCCACAGCACGGCCGCCACCGAGAAGACGTCCCACGTCAGCGGCAGCGTGATGTGCCGGAACTGCTCCCACTTGGTGGCGCCGCTCAGGTGGGCGTCCTCGTAGAGGTGCGGCGGGATCGCGTCCACCGCCGACATCATCAGGGCGATGTAGAAGCCGGTCGACGACCAGACCAGGCCGGCGATGACGCACCGGAACACCAGCTCGGGTCCCAGCCAGGGCAGCGCCTCGATCCCCACCGCGCCGAGGAGGTCGTTGACCGCCCCGTCGGGGTTGAGCAGGAATCCGATCGCCGCGCCGACGGCGATCGCCGAGATGATCATGGGGAGGAAGACGACGGAGCGGATGAACGCCCGGCCCCTCGCCTGCCGCAGCACGGTCATCGCCAGGAAGGTGACCGCGAAGACGGCGGCGCCGCCGCCCACGGACAGGACCAGCGTGTTCAGGAACGAGGACCGGAACGCCTCGTTCTGGAGGAGCGAGGTGTAGTTGCCCAGGCCCCGCCAGGACATCTCGGCACCGGGTCCGGCCCAGCGATGGAGGCTGACCCAGGCGCCGTACAGCGCGGGCACGACGAACAGGGCGGAGTAGAGCACGAGGGCCGGGAGCAGGAAGGGCCAGAAGGCCCGCTCCCGCGCCGGCCGCGGGGTGCGCCGCCCGCGCCGCCCGCTCTCGCGCGCCGAGGTGTTCGGAGGGGTTTCGCGCGAGATACGGACCGCTGTCGCGCTCATGGTCACCTGCTTCGGGGACGTCGGGGAGTGAGGCTGATGGCGTTGGTGGGGTGATGGCGTTGGTCGGGTTCGTGCGGTTGATGGGTGTGGTGGGGCTCATGGGTGTGGTGGGGCTCATGGGCTTGGGAGGGAGGTCGCCCCGCGGCGAGGGTGCCGGGAAGGAGGGGTCAGCCGTTGGAGGCGATGAACGTCGCGCTCTTCTCCTTGCCCTGGGCCACGAACTCCTCGGCCGAGAGCTTGCCGCCGATCAGCTTGTCGTCGAGCGGCAGGAAGACGTCGGTCCACCAGGCGTTGAGCCCCGGGGCGCCGTCGTAGGGCTTGTGGACCGCGGTGGCTCCGGTGATGGCCTTCTGCAGTCCGGTCAGGTTCGCCGGTGCGGGCACGTCGGAGCGGGAGGGGATGTTGAGCGCCTCGGTGCCGATGCGCGAGGTGTACTTCTTCTGCTGGAAGAACGCGAGGAACCGCTTCGCGGCCTCCGGGTGCCGGCCCTTGGCGTTCACGCCCCAGCCGAGGGTGCCCGCCTCGACGGAGTCCTTTCCGCCGGCCGGGTACTGGAAGGAGGAGATCTTCGCGTCGGCGGGCAGCTTGGGCTTGATCTCGCTGGTCAGCCAGGTGCCGTTGATGTTGAGGTCGTACCCGCCGGTGGCGAACCGGTCCTGCGCGGCAGGGTACTTGGTGGCGGTGAAGGCCTTCTGGAAGTACCCGCCCGAGGCGAGCTTCTCCACCTGCCGCGCGGCGGCGAGGACTTCGGGACGGTCCCAGGCCGCGGGGTCGGTGCCGAGGGCGTGCAGGCTCCCGGCGCCCTGGGCGCGGACGAGCGCCGAGTAGAACCAGTACGCGTTGTAGAAGGGGACGGTGCCGTCCTGCCCCAGGGGGACGCGGCCCGCCTTCTTGGCCTTGTCGAGGTAGGCGACGAACGCGGCCCAGGTGCGCGGCGGCGCGGTCTCCAGCTCGGGGTGCCGGGCCGCGTCGAACCACACGCCGGTCGAGATGACGGTGTGCGGGATGAGGCCGAGGCCCTTCTCGTCGGAGGAGGCCTGCTTCGCGGCGGTGGAGAGGACCTCGCCGACGGTCGTCCCCTCCCCCGGTATCTTCGCGTTCAGGACGTCGTCCACGGGGGCCAGCAGGTTCTGGGCGCGGAACTTGCCCATGTTGTCGGTGGCGGTGTCGAACAGGTCGGGTCCCCGGCCCGCGGCCATCTCGGTGGCGAGGCTGTCGGTGCCGTTGCGGCCCATCCACTTCACGTCGACCTGGATGCCGGTCTGCGCGGTGAAGTCGGCGAGGGCCGCCTGGAAGATCTTCGCCTGTGGTTCGTCCTTGCCCCAGGTCGACGTGTAGGAGAAGGACTTCGCCCCCTCCCCGGCGGCGGAGTCGCCACCGTTCTTCTTGCCGCAGGCGGTGGTGGTGAGGGCCAGTGCGCCGAGCAGGGCGAGTGCGGTCACCCGTGTGCTGAGCTGCTTCATCGCGTCTTCTCCGTGAGGGGTGGGACCTGGGGGGCCGGTGGGTGCGGGGGCGGGGCTTGGGGGGACGGGGCTTGGTGCGACGGGAGGGTGTGCGGGGAAAGGGTGGTGACCGTGCGGGTGCGGCGGGCGGTCTCGGCGGCCCAGACCACGCGGTGGGTGGCCAGGCTCTCGCTCCCGGTGGAGCGGATCGAGCGCGGATCCCCGCTGCGCACGGCCTCGACGAAGGCGTCGAGCAGTGCCTCGTCGCCGCCGCCGTGGCCTTCGGCGGCCGAGGCGTCGCTGCCCGTGTCGGTGACGATCGTGGTGTGGCTGTCGGTGACGAAGTCGTGGACGTGGAGCCGCACTCCGTCGCCCTCGATGGAGCCGTGGGTGCCGAAGATGCGGGTCTTGCGGTGTTCCAGGGCGGCGAACGCCGTCATGGTGAAGCTGGCGGTCGTGCCGTCGGCGAACTCCATGTCCACGACCTGGCTGTCGACGACGTCGTTCCCGGCGTCGTACACGCAGCGGCCGTACGGTCCGTCCCGCAGCGCGGTCAGGACGCCCCGCTCGGTGTGGTCGTCGGTGACGGCGGACAGCGGCCACCATTCCTTGACCGGATCGCCGAGGCAGTCGAGGTAGATCCGTTTGGCGGAGTACGGGCAGCCGGCCTCCACCGGGCAGTCCAGGCAGTTGGCGGTGGCGCCCGCGGGCCGCTGCTCCGGGCGGAAGTGCACGAGGTTCCCGAAGGAGGAGATCCGCTCGGGCAGGGCTCCCTTCACGTGGACCATCCAGTCCAGGTCGTGGCAGGCCTTGGCGAGCAGCATCGACGCCGACTCGGCCTCGTTGCTCCAGTTGCCGCGGACGAAGGAGTGCGCCTGGTGCCACCAGCCGACCTGTTCCAGGTGCTGGATGTTCATGATCTCGCCGATGGTCCCCTTGGCCAGGAGCTCCTTGAGGGCCTCGGTGTAGCGCGTGTAGCGCATGACGTGGCACACGGCGAGCAGGACTCCGTGGCGCTCGGCCGCCTCGGCGATGAGGACGGCCTCCGCCTCGGTCGGTGCCATCGGCTTCTCCAGGAGGAGGTGGTAGCCGCGTTCGGCCGCGAGGACCGCGGGGCCGACGTGCATCCGGTCCTGCGTCGAGATGACGGCCGCGTCGGCGAGCCGGTCCCGGCCGAGGAGCTCCTGCCAGTCGGCGAAGACGTTCTCGGCGGGGATGCCGTGCTCCGCGGCGAACCGGGTGCGGCGCTCCTCGTCCGGCTCGGCCACGGCCACCACGCGTGCCCGGCCGGTGGTCCGGGCACGGCGGGCGTATCCCGTACCGCGTAACCCCGCCCCGATGACGGCAAGTCGGACTTCGGAACTCCGCATCGAATGCCCTTCCGTGGGTTGCGACTTACTAATGAAGGATGTTTTTATTTGTGGAGTGACATCCTGTCAATACCCGGGAAGGAGTCGATAGTTGAAGATCCGGGGCAGCGACGGCCCGCGCTTGAGAAGGATCAACCTGGCGGCCACCCTGCGCGCGGTGCGGGAAGGGCCGCCCGTCGGGCTCACCGAACTCGCCGCTCGCGCGGGCCTTTCGCGCCCCACCGTCGAGGGGCTCGTCGAGGAGCTGCTCGGTCAGGGCTGGCTGAGCGAGACGCCCCGGGAGAGCGGGCGGATGGGCCGGCCGCGGCGGCTGTTCCGGTTCCGTGCCGAGGCCGGACACGTCCTGGGGATCGACGTCGGGGCCTCCAGCGTCCGCGCCGTCGTCTGCGATCTGGACGGCGAGGTCACGGGCAGGTTCTCGGTCCGCGCCGAGGCGTCGTCGGGCCGTGCCGAGCGGCTGGCCGCGATGCGCTCCGCCGTCCCCGGGGCGCTGGACGACGCCCGGGTCCCCGCCGGAGCGGTGCTGGCCGTCTGCGTCGGCACGACGGGCGTGGTGACCGGAGCCGGCACGGTGAAGCTCTCGGTCAGCCTGCCCGAATGGACCGGCCTCGACCTCGCGGCCGAGGTGGGCCGCGACTTCGACGCCCCGGTCCTCGTGGAGAACGACTGCAACCTGGCCGCCCTCGCGGAGCGCTGGGCCGGGGTGGCGCAGCAGGTCGACGACGTGGTCTTCGTCCTGTCCGGCATGCGCACCGGCTGCGGGATGCTCATCCGGGGCGAGCTGCACCGGGGCCGCCGGGGCGCGGCCGGCGAGATCGGCGCCCTCCCGCTGGTCGGCTGGCACCGGGCACCCTCGCACCTGGCCGCCTTTCCCGGCCTTCCCCCCGGGACCGCGCCCGAGGAGACGGGCGGTCTGGTCTTCGCGGCGGCCAGGTCCGGCGACCCGGCGGCGCGCTGGGCGGTGGAGCAGTTCGCCCACGACCTGGCGGAGGGCATCGCCGCGCTGGTGCTCACGGTCGACCCCGACCTCGTCGTGCTCGGCGGCGGGGTGTCCCGCTCGGCGGACGTGCTGATGGAGCCGCTGCGCCGGCATCTGGACCCGCTGTGCCTGGAGCCGCCCGCCCTCGCGATCTCCGGCCTCGGCGACCAGGCGGTGGTCCTCGGAGCCGTACGGCACGCTCTCGACCACGTCGACGCGCGCCTCTACGACGTCGACGCCCCGCTGCCGGCCCCGCGAGCGCCGGGTGCCTGAGATCCGGCTGCTCCCCCGGCCCACCTCGGTGCACCGCCGCACCGGGACCTTCGCCCTCACGCCGACGACCTCCCTGGCGGCGGGCCCCGGCGCCCGGGAGGCGGCGGCGCTGCTGCGCGAGCTGCTGCGCCCGGCGACCGGACTGCCGCTCGCCCCCGCCGGGGTCGCGCACGGCAACGCCGTCGTCCTCTCCGTCGACGCGGTGGAGGCGGCCGGGCTGGGGTCCGAGGGCTACCGCCTGGACGTCTCCCCCGAGCGGGTGCTCCTGACGGCGGGCGCGCCCACCGGTCTGCTGCGCGGCGTGCAGACGCTGCGCCAGCTGCTGCCGGCCGAGGCGTGGGGCGACCGCCCGGCCCGGGGCGTCCGCTGGGAACTGCCGTGCGTGTCCGTGCGGGACGTTCCGCGCTTCCGCTGGCGGGGCGGGCACCTGGACGTGGCGCGCTGGTGGATGCCGACCTCCTTCCTGTTCCGTTACGTGGACCTGCTGGCCGCCCACAAACTGAACGTCCTGCACCTCCACCTCACCGACGACCAGGGCTGGCGGATGGAGATCGAGCGCCTTCCGCGGCTGACGGAGGTGGGCGCGTGGCGGTCCCGCAGCATGGCGGGGGCGCTCGCCGAGGAGCGGTACGACGAGGTGCCGCACGGCGGCTTCTACACCCGCCGCGAGCTGGGGGACCTGGTCGCGTACGCGGCCCGGCGGGGGGTCACGGTCGTCCCGGAGATCGACCTGCCGGGGCACACCCAGGCGGCGATCGCGGCCTACCCCGAGCTGGGCGGCGGCGACGCGTCCGGCCCGCCGGAGCGCGTGGAGGTGTCGCCCCGCTGGGGCGTGCACGACCGGATCCTCGATCCCGGCGAGGCCTCCCTCGGCTTCTGCCACGACGTGCTGGAGGAGGTGCTCGACGTGTTCCCGTCCCCCTTCGTCCACATCGGCGGCGACGAGGTGCCGACCGCCCGCTGGCACGCCTCCCCCTCGGCCCGGCGCAGGGCGCGCGAGCTGGGCCTCTCCGTCGACGGGCTGCACGGCTGGTTCGTCGGGGAGCTGGACGCCTGGCTGCGGGCGCGGGGCCGCCGGACGGTCGGCTGGGACGACGTGCTGGTGGCCGGTCGGGCGAGGCCGCTGTCCGCGGGGGCGACGGTGATGTCGTGGCTCGGGGAGGAGGGGGCGCTGGCCGCCGCGGCCGCCGGGCACGAGGTGATCATGACACCGTACGACCGGACCTACTTCGACTACGGCCAGGCGGACGGCCCGGGGGAACCGCTCTCCATGGGCCATGTCACCACCCTGGAGAAGGTGTACGGCTACGAGCCGGTGCCCCCGACCTTGACCGAGGCCCAGGTCCTGGGCACGCAGGGCCAGTTGTGGACGGAGTACCTGCCGACGCCGGAGCGGGTCGAGTACGCGGCCTTCCCCCGGCTGTGCGCCCTGGCCGAAGTGGCCTGGTCCTCACCGGCGGGCCGGGACCACGGCGACTTCCTGGGGCGGCTGCGCCCGCACCTGTCCCGGCTGGACCGGATGGGCGTCCGCTACCGACCGCTCGACGGCCCCTCCCCGACGCCCTGACCGCCGACCCGTGGGACTGGCCGCCGTTTCAGGAGCGGAAGGTCCGGCGGTACGTGTCGGGCGGGACGCCCACGCTGCGGTGGAAGTGGCGGCGGAGGGTGGTGGCGGTGCCCATGCCGGTGGTCTCGGCGATGGCGTCGACGGTGGCGTCGGTGGTCTCCAGGAGTTCCTGGGCGTGGCGGATGCGCTGGCTGTGGAGCCACTGGAGCGGGGTGGTGCCGGTGATGTGCTTGAAGTGCCGGGCCAGGTGGCGCGAGCTCATGCGGGCCCGGCGGGCCAGGTCCTCCACGGTGAGGGGCTGGTCCAGCCGTTCCAGGACCCAGGGCAGGAGCTCGGCCAGGGGGTGGTTGCCCGGGGCGGGGAGGGGCGTGGCGATGAACTGGGCCTGGCCGCCGTCGCGGTGCGGGGGGATGACCAGGCGGCGGGCGATCCTGTTCGCGTCGGCCGCGCCGTGGTCGAGGCGGACCAGGTGCAGGCACAGGTCCATGGCGGCGGCCTTGCCCGCGGAGGTCAGGACGTCGCCGTTGTCGACGTAGAGGACGTCCGGGTCGACGGTGGTGGCGGGGTGGCGTCGGGCCAGTTCCCGGGTGTGGGCCCAGTGGGTGGTGGAGCGCCGGCCGTCGAGCAGGCCGGCGGCGCCCAGGACGAAGGCGCCGGTGCACAGCGAGGCCACGCGGGCACCGGCCCGGTGGGCGGCCCGTACGGCGTCGAGCAGCTCCGCCGGGGGTTCGCGGTCGGTGTCGGCCCAGCCGGGCACGATGACGGTGTCGGCGTGCGCGAGGTGGTCCAGGCCGTGGTCGGGTTCCAGCAGGAAGCGCCCGACGCGCACGGGTCCGGTCCCGCACAGCGCGAAGTCGTACCAGGGGTCCACGACATGGGTGAGGTCGGATCCGAAGATCTCCACGGCTACGGACAGTTCGTAGTGGAGCATGCCGTCGGTGACGGCCAGCGCGACGCGATGCATGTCCGAAAGTGTACGGGGCACGTCGTTTCCGACTCTCGTACGGGGCTCACCCCGCCGGAGACGATGGGGGCACCAGGCCGCGGCGGACCGAGACCGCCGCGGGGGTACGAGTGCGGGGAGCAGTCTCATGGAGTCAGGCCGACAGGTGGCGGTGTTCGGGGCGTACGGTCACACCGGGCGGTTCGTGGTCGCGGAGCTGCTCGCCCGGGGCTTCGTCCCCGTGCCGTCCGGGCGCAACGCGGGGGCACTGCGGGAACTGGCCGAGGAGCACGCGCTGGAGGCCCGGGTCGCGTCGGCGGACGATCCCGCCTCGCTGGACCGCGCCCTGGCGGGCACGGTGGCGGTCGTCAACTGCGCCGGGCCCTTCGCCTCGACCACCGGCCCCGTGATCGAGGCCGCCCTGCGCGCGGGCATCCCGTACCTGGACGTGGCCGCCGAGATCGAGGCCAACCTCGACACCTTCGCCCACTACCGCGACCGGGCCGCGGAGGCGGGCGCGCTGGTGGTCCCGGCCATGGCCTTCTTCGGCGGCCTGGGCGACCTGCTGGTCACCGCGGCGATGGGCGACTGGTCCGGTGCCGACGAGGCGCACATCGCCTACGCGCTCAGCGACTGGCACCCCACCGCCGGCACCCGCCGGTCCGGTGCCGTCTCGCGCGAGCGGCGCGGCGCGCACCGCCTGCGCTACCGCGGCGGCCGGTGGGAGCGGCGCACCGACGCGGCCCCCACCCTCGACTGGGAGTTCCCCCGGCCGGTCGGCCGGCGGCCCGTGATCGGGGAGTTCACGATGGCCGATGTCGTGACCGTCCCCCAGCACCTGTCCATCCCGGACGTGACCAGCTACATGACTGCCGAAGCCGCCCGCGACGTCGTGGCTCCCGACACCCCCGCCCCCACCGCCACCGACGGCAGCGGGCGTTCGGGCCAGACCTTCCTCGTCGACGTCCTGGTCCGCTCCGGCGGGGCCGAACGGCGTGCCACGGCCCGTGGCCGGGACATCTACGCGGTCACCGCACCGCTCGTCGTCGAAGCCGTCGACCGGGTCCTGACCGGCCGCACCAGGGGCGTCGGCGTCGCCTCCGCGGGCGAACTCTTCGACGCCGTCGACTTCCTGCGCGCCCTCGCCCCGCACATCACCTTCGACCACCACCGGGAGCGGACGGCCTGACCCGGGGCACGGTCAGCGGGCGCCGAAGACCTGGGTCCAGTACGGGCCGCCGGAGTTGTGGATGCCGATGCCGATCTCCTTGAAGTCGCAGTTGAGGATGTTGGCGCGGTGGCCGGGGCTGTTCATCCAGGCCTCCATGACGGCCTCGGGGCTGCTCTGGCCCATGGCGATGTTCTCGCCGTAGGTGGTCCAGGGGTAGCCGGCGGCGGTCACGCGCTCGCCGGGGCCGTCGCCGTCGGGGTTGGTGTGGTCGAAGAAGTCCCGGGCCGCCATGTCGTCGGAGTGTCCCTGGGCCGCCTTGGTGAGCGTCGCATTGGCGGTCAGCGCGCCGCAACCGACCTTGGCGCGCTCCGCGTTGACGAGGGCGATGACCTGGTCGGCGTTGGACTTCTGGCCGGAGTCCTGCCGGCCGTCGCGGGCCGGGGTGGAGGCGGTCTTCGTCGGGGCGGGGGCCTTGGTGGTACGGACGGGGGCCGCGGTGCGCTTGGCGGCGGGCGTCGTGGTGGCGGTCTTGGGGGCCTTGCTCGGCGTGGTGGTGGGCTTCTTCGGCGTGGTGGGGGCCCCCGTCGCGGAGGGCGAGGCGGTGGTGGCGGACGGGGAGGCGGTGAGGGTGCCGGGTTCGTTCGACAGGCGCAGGTCGAGGTCCGGCGCCCCGGCCCGGCCCGCCTCCAGGAGCTCTCCGTCTCCGCCGCGGCCCGCGTTCAGCGTGAACGCGCCGCCCGTGACCGCCACGACGGCCAGACCGGCCGCGACGACCACGCGGCGGCGGTTGCGCTCGTCGGCCTGACGGCGCCGGCGCCGGCCGGCCCGGGTGCTGCGGCGCCCCGCCGCGGCCGTCGCGTCCCATCCGGCGGGGGCGAGCTCGTCGGCCGCGTCGGAGGGGACTGCCGCGAAGGTCTCCGTCGCGGCGAGGGCCTCGGCCCCGCCCGCCACGCCCGCCGTCCCCGCCGCTGCGGCCGCGGGGACGGACGGACCGGCCGCGCCCGGGTCGGCCACCGCGTATCCCGGAGCCGAGCCGGTGGCCCGCGGCGCGGCGATGCCGGTGGCGCAGTGCCCGCACTGGGCGGTGTGGCGGGCCAGGTGGTCACGCCAGGCGGCGCCCGGACGGCCGTCCCAGGTGCCGGCCTGCTCGGCGAGGACCGGGCAGCGCGGGCCGCGGGCGAGGGCGGTCGTCACGGAGCGGGCCGCGTCCAGACGCACACGTACCGTCTCGAGGCGCAGCGCGACGTCCTGCGGGGACCAGCTCAGCGCCGCCGCCGTCTCGTGACGGCCGAGCAGCCCCGTCTCCTCCAGCGAGCCGAGGGCCACCAGCACCGCGTCCTCGGCGTCGAGCCAGCACAGGGCGCCGGGGGTGGTCCCGGCGGGCAGGCCCGCCGCGTGGGCCAGGACGCTCGCCACTCCGATCCCGACGAGCCAGGGCCGGAACGCGTCCGGCGACGGGAGGGTGCCCAGCGCGAACTCGGCACGGCCGAGCGTGTCCCGCACCACCGCGTACACCGCGGCGTCCGCGCCGGGGCGGCCGTGTAGGGCGCGGGCGGCGAGCGCCTGGACGAGCGGCTGGTAGGCGTCCATGAGCTGCTCGCGCGCCCACGTGTCGCCGTACTGCGCCGCCCGTATCAGCTCCGCGTCCGTCAGCTGCTCGAAACCAGTGGTCCGCTGCACGCTGTCCACCCCTCACTCACCTCTTGTGGAGAACCTTGCGCAAAGGAGAGCCACCCGCCGGGACCTGGATAACGGAAAACGGAAAACCCCCGCTATGACCCACGTCACACGGGCCGGCCGTCAGTCGTCGGCCGGTCCGGCGGTGTCCAGCGTGAGGATCAGGAGGGTGACGTCGTCCTGGATCTTGGGGGCGAAGCGGTTCAGGTCGGCCCAGATCTCGTCGGGCAGCCGGTCGAGCCCGACGGCGGTCATGCCGGCGAGCCGTTCGACGAAGGGGTAGAAGGCGCCGGAGGCGTCCCGGGTCTCCACGACCCCGTCCGAGGCCAGGAGCAGCCGGTCCCCGGGCAGCAGCGACACCGTGGCGGCGGTGCCGGGCATGACGTCGGCGAGCCCCAGTCCCAGCGGCGGTCCGGGGTCGAGGTCCAGGGTGCTCACCGCTCCGCCGCGCAGCAGGACCGGCGGCGGGTGGCCGCAGGCCAGCACGCGGACCGACCCCCCGCGCGGCGCGAAGTCCAGGAGGACCGCCGTGGCGAAGAGTTCCGCGTGCTCGGTCCGCGCCGAGTCCACCACGAGCCGGCGGTCGAGCCGCGCCGCGATCGACTCGGCGTCCACGTCGTCCAGCACGGCCTCGCGGAACGCCCCCAGGACGGAGGCGACCGTGGCGACGGCCGAGAGCCCGTGCCCCTGCACGTCGCCGAGGACGGCCCGCACGCCGTGGGGGCCGGGCCGGACGTCGAAGAAGTCGCCTCCCACCAGTGTGCCGCGTTCGGCCGCGCGGTACAGGCTGGCGCAGCGCACGGGGCCGACCCGCCGCCGCACGTCGGGGACGATGGCCCGCTGGGCCGTCTCGGCGACGGTGCGTTCCAGGTCGAGCTGCTCGTCCCGGCGTCCGCGGACGAAGGAGACGAAGACGCTCAGGGCCGCGACGAAGCCGAGCGTGAACAGGTCGGTGTTGCCCGGCCGGTCCAGATGGAAGACGGGGATGGTCAGCAGCCCGATCGTCGCGGCGCCGAGGAGGGCCGTGGCCAGGGGGCCGTAGGCCAGGACTGCCAGCGGGGGCACCGCGCCGAGGAGGAAGCCGATGTCCACCGACACGGAGTCGGTGGCGGAGGCCGCGCCGACCCCGACGAGCAGCAGCACGGGCAGGACCCGCACCCAGCGGGGCGGCGGGGCTCCACGCAGCCAGCTCCGCCGGTTCGCGCCGGTCCCCGTCCTCCTCGGCTCCACCACACCACCAGGCTCCTACGCCGGGAGGCCCCGCGCATTCCACGGCCCCGCCACGGCGGCGCTCAGCCGGACCTGCTCCCCTCCGCCGAACGGACCGACGACGGTACGTGCGCCCGCAGGCGGTCCGGCGGGTAGAACTGGCGCGCCCAGTGCCGGAACGGGCCGATCGGGCCGTCGCCCCGCGCCAGCCGGGGCGGGGACTGGTAGCGCTTGGTCGCCCAGACCGGGAAGTCCTGGGCGACGAACTCGCAGTTCCCCCGGAACATCACGCCGGCCAGCAGCCGGGTGAGCGAGCGGCTCAGCCAGCGGGCCGCGGGCCCCGGGAGCGCGCCCGGTTCCGCCACGTCCAGCCGGCTCGCCTGCCGGAGCTGGAACGCGGCGGGAGCGATCATCGTGGTCGCGTACAGGGCGCAGGTGCGCACCCCGAACCGCGGCAGGGCCGTGCAGACGTGCACCTGGCTGATGCCGCAGCCCTCCAGCGTCACCTCCAGGGGGCTCTCGCCCAGCAGCGGCACCCGTTCGCGGGAGCGGACCGACACCCGGAAGCTCCGTCCGTCGAACACGGCGGGCTCGGCGACCTCGGACTCGCCCCAGCCGTGCAGGGGGCCGAAGTGTCCCAGGTCCACCGTGTTCTCGACCACGTCCTGGCTGTGGCCCGGCATCTCCCAGGCGGCGAAGCGGGGGGCCCGCGTGCCGAGGGCGTGCCACGTCACGGGCTCCCAGTCCGGTGCCCGCCCGTCGTGGTGCCGCCAGACGAAGACGGTGTCGTTGACCTCGCGCACCGGCAGCGCGGCCAGGTCGGAGGACGGCGGCGGTGGCGTGCCGTACCCGGTGCGCACGCAGGAGCCGTCGGGGCCGAAGGCGAAGCGGTGGAAGGGGCAGATCAGGTCGTCCCCCTCCATCGCGCCGAGCCCGAGGTGGGCCCCCAGGTGCGGACAGTACGGGCGGACGGCCCGGACGCCGCCGTCGCGGAGCCGGTAGAGCACCACGTCCTCGCCCTGGAGGGGCCGGGTCAGCACGGTGCCCGGCACCAGTTCCGCGGCGAAGGCCACCGCGAACCAGCCGTCGGGATAGGGCAGGGCGGGGGCGTGCGCGTCGGCCGGGCTCGGTCCCTCGGTGAGGGACCGGGTGTGCCTGGGGTTCACAGTTCGACCAGCACCTTGCCGAAGGACCCGGCGCGGTCGGTGTACAGGCTGCGGTAGGCGGCGGGGATGCTGTCGAAGCCCTGGTGCACGGTCTGCTGGTAGCGGATCTCGCCGCTGCGGACCAGCGGGCCGAGCTCGGCGTGCAGGGCGGCCCAGTTCTCGTCGGTGAACCACTCCAGCGCGAAGATGCCGCGGATCGTGGTGCGGGGGAACATGATGAACGGCAGCAGGCGCGGGCCGGACCACTCGTTGCCGACCTGGCTGGCCCACTGCCAGCAGACGGCGACTCGGCTGTCCACGGTGAGCATGGGGAAGACGGTGTCGGTGAGGGCGCCGCCGAGGTTGTCGAAGTACCGGTCGACTCCGCCGGGAGCCGCCTTGGCGAGGTCCTCGCGCAGTTGGGCGGCGTCCCCGCCGTGCCGGAAGACGACCACGGCGTCGAAGCCGAGCGCGGTCAGCCGGGCGGCCTTCTCCGGGGAACCGGTGGTGCCGACCACCCGCGCGCCGGCCCGCTTGGCGAGCTGGCCGACCAGGGTGCCGATCGCACCGGAGGCGCCGCTGATCACCAGGGTGTCGCCGGGCCGGACGTCCAGGAACCTGTCCAGGGTGCCCCAGGCCGTCATGCCCGCACCGCCGAGGATGCCGAGCGCGGTGCTCAGCGGCAGCGCCTCGTCGTAGTGGGCCGGGTCCAGCCGGCGGTAGGCGGGGAAGACCATCGGGAAGGTTCCGGTCTGCCACAGTGCGGGGGCGCCGTTGGAGACCAGGTGGGTCCGCCAGCCGCCGAAGCCCTGGACCAGGTCGCCGACGGCGAAGGAGGCGCGCGGCCCGGCCGCCAGCACCTCCATGATCGAGTCGGCTCCCATGTGGTCGCCGACCGGGGTGTCCAGGGCGATGCCCTGGAGGTACGGGTCGACGGAGACGTACCGGGTGCGCAGCAGCATCTCGTCCTCGGCCAGGTCGGTGTCGAGGTCCTCCACCACCTTGACGTACATCCGGTCCACGTCCGGGATGCCGTCGTTGTGCTCGCTGACGATCCACTTCTCGGTCTTCAAGGGGTAGCTCCTACCGGGTCGATGAGTTGGACGGGGAGGGGGGCGCTGTGGTCGACGGTGGCGGTGAACGGCCGGCCGTCGTCGCGGCAGACGAACTGCATGACGTGCCGTCCGGACGCCGCCGCCCGGATCAGGCCGCCGGTGGTGGCCCAGACTCCGGACAGGTAGAAGCCGGAGAGTCCGGGCAGGCCCGGGCCGTGCCGGCGGACCTCCTGCTCCACGGCCTCGCCGCTGGTCACGAAGGGCTGCCAGCCGAGCACCGTGCCGTCGTGGTTGGCCGTGTAGCGGACCTGGGTGAGCGGGGTCGAGACGTCCTTGACCGCGATCGCGTCCTTCAGGCCCGGGTGGAGCTGCTCCAGGTAGTCCGTGATGGTGTCCCGCACCTGCCGCTTGGCCCGCTGGTACGCGCCTCCGCGGCCGACCGGCAGGGTGTGCAGCTCCTCGCCGCGGCGCACCCGGGTGGCCTGCTCCGGGCCCGTGCTCAGCTCGCGCCAGGGGGCGATGTCGCAGAAGTAGGTGGCGTACACGACGGAGGTGCCCGGGGGCGACAGCTCGGGGTAGTGGCGGCTGCGGAACTGCACGTTGATGCTGGGGTGGCGGATGCCGGTGAGCCGGGCCGCCACGGAGTCGTCGAGCAGGTGGGTGGTGCAGGGCTCGCCGTCGGGGAAGGCGCGGCGCAGGCCGAGGAAGACGGTGAGGTAGCCGGGGAAGACCATGCCGGGCTCGTTGATGGTGCTGGTGTAGAGCTCGCGGTAGGCGTCGGTGAGGTAGCGGCCCTTGAGCAGTTCGAGCAGGGTGGTGCGGCCGTCGCAGGCGGAGACCACGATGTCGGAGCGGAGCTCGGTCCCGTCGCTGAGCCGGACGCCGACCGCCCGGTCCGCCTCGACGAGGATCTCGACGGCCTTCGCGTTGTACGTGACCTCGCCGCCGAGCCGGCGGTAGCGCTGCTCGACCGAGCGGGCGAGGCCGAGCGAGCCGCCCTCGGGCACGCCCGCCGACTGGTCGGCGTGGGCGGCGAGCTGGAAGTAGAAGGGCAGCACCGGGAAGTTGGGGTGCTTCTCGTACAGGATGAAGTTGAACGCCTCGCGCAGCAGCGGGTCCCGGAACCGCTTGGAGTAGTCCCGCATGAGGACGGTGAGGGAGCGCCGGATCACGTTGAAGTAGGGGATGAAGGAGGCCAGCATCCGCCAGCGCTCCCTGCGCCCCATCAGTCCGACCGGGGTGAGGAAGGGGTAGCGGGCCAGGGCGCGGCGGAAGGTGCGCAGGCCGTCGCAGAAGTCCCGGATCGGCCGGGCGTCGGCGGGCGAGAGGTCGAGCAGGTGGGCTTGCAGGCGGTCCGGGTCGGAGTAGAAGCGGACGGCCCGTCCGTCGCGGCCGCGCACGGTGTTGAAGACGTCGAAGTTGCGCATCCGCTTGCCCTGGAGGGCGCCGAGCTCCAGCCAGATCTGGTGCATCTCGTTGCCGGGGCCGCTGCCGAGCAGCCAGCTGACGCAGCTGTCCAGGGTGAAGTCGCCCCGGTCCCAGGAGGTGCAGGAGCCGCCGGGGATCTCGTGCATCTCCAGCACCCGGCTGCGGTAGCCGTTCATCTGGGCGTAGCAGCCGGTGGACAGGCCGCCGAGGCCTCCCCCGATGATCAGCATGGTCTCTCTGGTCATTCGGCCACCGCCGCCTTCCGGGCAGTCCGTCGCTGTTCGAGTTGCGGCAGCCGGCCGAGCTTCCCGGGGTGCCAGGGTTCGGTGCCCTCGCTGGGCCAGGCCCGGAACTCGGTGCCGAGTTCGGCACAGAGGTACTGGACGGCGTACCGGCCGCTGGTGGCCGCCCGGATCAGGCCGCCCATGCCGGTCCACTGCCCGGCCATGGAGAAGCCGCTCAGGCCGGGCAGTCGCATCCGGTCCCGGTTGACCAGGGCGGTCGACACGTCGTCGGCCTCGGAGAAGGCCTTCCAGGCCAGGATGCTGCCGTAGGTGTTGCCGGTGTAGCGCTCGGTGGTGGCCGGGGTGGCGACGTCGATCAGTTCGATGCGTTCGCCGATGCCCGGGTGGCGCTCGGCGAGGAAGCGGCGGAGGAAGTCGACGACCTGCCGTTTGCGCTCCCGGTACGCCGTGCGGTCGGCCTTGCGGAGTTCCTGCCAGGAACGGTGGTCGGTGAAGTAGGTGCAGTGGAGCACCGACTTCCCGGCCGGGGCGAAGCCGGTGCTGTAGCCGGAGCGCTGCTGGACGACCAGGCTGTGCTGCAGGCAGCCGGGCAGGTCGGCGCCCCGGTCCGGGCCGAGCAGGTAGGTGGTGCTGTGCGGTTCGCCGTCGGGCAGCGGGCCGTCCAGGCCGACGAAGGCGGAGACCACCGCCGGGTAGAGGTTGTCGGGGGTGTCCAGCAGCTCGCGGTACAGGCGGTCGGTGCGCGGGCTGGTCCACCGCCCTTCCAGCAGCCGGTCCAGGACCGTCGGGCCGTCGCAGGCGGCGATGACGTGGTCGGCGTGGTGCTCCTGCCCGTTCCGGAGGCGCACGCCGACGGCGCGCCCGTCCTCGACGAGGATGCGTTCCACCCGGGAGCGGTATCCGATGTGCCCGCCGAGGCCGGCGTACCGTTCCTCGACCGACCGGGCCAGCCCCAGCGAACCGCCCTCCGGGAAGCCGGCGTTGCCGTTGTGGGCGCAGGACATGGTGAAGAGGTACGGGAGCAGCGGGAACCCGGTCAGCTCCTGCAGGAACACGTTGGGGAAGGCCTGGCGCAGCAGCGGGTCCTGGAAACGGTCGGCGAAACGGCGCATGGGGGTGGCCGCGGTGCGCCAGTACAGCCGGAACGCGGGCAGGATGCCGAGCAGGGTGCGGGCCTTCTCCGCCGCGGACTTCAGGGCGGGCGGCTTGAGTTCCCAGTGCGGGTCGAGGGCGGCGAAGCGCCTCAGGTCCCGGCAGAAGGAGCGGATCAGCCGGGCGTCGGCGGGCGAGATCTCCAGGAGGTGGCGCTGGAGCCGGTCGGGGTCGTTGTAGAAGGTGACGGACCGCCCGTCCTCGTCGACGACCCGGTTGAACTGGTCGAAGGAGGTGATCCGCTTGCCGTCCAGCGCGCCGAGCTCGCGCCAGACGTCGTTCGCCCCGGTCCCGGGTGCGGTGCCGATCAGCCAGTCGATGCAGTAGTCGAAGAGGTAGCCCTGCCGGGCCCAGGCGGTGCAGCAGCCTCCGGGCAGGACGTGCTTCTCGAAGATGCGGCTCTCCAGTCCGCTCATCTGCGCGTAGCAGCCGGCGGCCAGGCCCGACATGCCGGCGCCGATGATGATGACGCGGGGCCGTCCGCCGGGGGGCCGGGCGCTCCACTGGGGGCCGGTGTCACGCGCCGCCATGCGGGGCACCTCCCGCCAGCAGGGTGCGGGCCAGTTCGGCGTTGCGGTCCAGGAAGGCGCCGTCGAGCATCTCGGCGTGCCGCCCGTGCCCCTGGTGGACGGTGCAGCCGGTGCTGGAGGCGCCGTGCCAGCCGCCGGGTTCGCCCGGTGCGAAGTGGCGCAGCTTGTCCCGGTCCGAGATCACCGCGATCGGGGCGCGCAGCACGCCGAGGGCGGGGTGGGCACTGCAGTGGGCGAGGTACTCGCGGGCCTGTTCGACGGTCTCGCGGGCGACGATCTCGGACCCGGTGTGCCGGTGCAGGTGCTCGGCCAGCTCGTGCTCGAACTCGGCCAGGTGCTCCTCGCCGAGGACGAAGGCCTCGGCGATCCGGTGGGAGTCCATGATGACCACGGTGCCGACCGTGCGGCCGCGCCGCTCCAGTTCCTCGGCGACCTCGAAGGCGAGGTTGCCGCCGAGGGAGTAGCCGAACAGGGTGTACGGCCCGTCCGGGTGGAGTTCCTCGGCGAGGTCCGCGTAGCGGGCGGCCTTGTCCGGGCCGGAGAGGTAGTTGAACGCGGCGAAGCGGTGTGCCGGGAGCCGGGCGGCGAGCTGCCGGTAGACCAGCCCGTGGCCGCCCGCCGGGGGCAGGCAGAAGACGGTCCCCGTCGGGTCGGCTCCGGGGTTGAACCACAGGTACGGTTCGGCGCCGGGGAGCCGCCCGGTGACGACGTCCTCCAGGGTGCGGGCCATGCCGTGCAGGGTGCTGGTCCGAAACAGGCCGCCGACCGGGACGGCGGCGTTGAACTCGGTCCGCAGGTGGTGGATCAGCTCGATGAGCTTGATCGAGCTGCCGCCCGCCTCGAAGAAGTCGTCCCGCAGTCCGGGCCGTTCGAGCCCGAGCAGGGTCTGCCAGTGCGCGGCCATCCGCCGTTCGTACAGCGTCACCGGCGGCTCGTGCGGTTCCGGCCCGGCCTCGGCGCGCGGCTGCGGCAGCGCGGCCCGGTCGACCTTGCCGTTCGAGGTGAGCGGCAGGGCGGGCAGTTCGGTGAAGTGGGCGGGGATCAGGTAGGTGGGCAGCTGCTCGGCGAGGTGGCGGCGCAGCTCCCGGGCGTCCAGCCGGGCGCCCTCGACGGGCACGCAGTACGCGCACAGCACGTTCTCGCCGCTCTCGTCCGGCCGTACCGTCACGCACACCTGGGCGAGCTCGGGCCGGGCGGCCAGCCGGGCCTCGATCTCACCGGTCTCGATCCGATGGCCGCGCACCTTCACCTGGCCGTCGGCGCGGCCGTGGAGGTGCAGCACTCCGTCCGCGTCCCAGTGGCCGAGGTCGCCCGTCCGGTACAGCCGGACGGGTGCGCGGCCGGGGGTGCGGACGACGAAGCGCTCGGCCGTCCGCTCCGGCTCGCCGAGGTAGCCGGTGGCGACCCCGGCGCCGCCGATCCACAGCTCGCCGGCCACGCCCGGGGGCACGGGCTCGCCGTGCCGGTCGAGGACGTAGAGCTCGCTGTTGGGCAGCGGCCGGCCGATCGGCACCATCCGGCCCGGTTCCAGGTGGTCGGCCGGACCCTCGAAGTAGGCGCTGTCGATGGTGCCCTCGGTGAGGCCGTAGGAGTTCACCACCCGGGTGTCCGGACCGCACAGGGCGAGGAGCCGCTGGTGCTCGCCCGCCTTCCAGGCGTCGGAGCCGACGATCAGCAGCCGCATGAAGTCCAGGTTCGTCCCCTCCCGCTCGCAGTGCGCCAGCAGGCCGCGCGCCACGGAGGGGACGAACTCGCCGCAGTCGACGCCCTCGGCCCGCATGGTCCGGTAGAGCCGCGCGGTGTCGAACAGCAGCTCGCGGTCGACGAGGACCAGCGTCCCGCCGGAGCACAGGGCCCGGACCAGGTCGCCGGTGAAGACGTCGAAGGAGACGCCCGCCATCTGCAGGTGGACCCGGGCCTCGGTCTCCAGCCGGTACTCCGCCTGCCAGGCCACGAACACGGAGGCGAGGTTGCGGTGGCTGACCTGGACGGCCTTGGGGCGGCCGGTGGAACCCGAGGTGTGGATGACGTACGCGGTCTGGTCGAGGTCCACGGCGGGCTCGGCCCGGTCGTCGAGTTCGGGCCGGTCCAGCTCGTCGAGGGTCACCGCCCGGTGGGGCGGCGGGGACGCCTCCCCCTGCTGCCGGTCGGTGAGGACGAGCCGGGCGCCCGCGTGCTCCATCAGCCCGGCCAGGCGCTCGGCCGGGTGGTCCGGGTCGAGCGGCAGGTACGCGCCGCCGGCGCGGAGGACCGCGAGCAGGGCGACCACCAGCTCCGGGGACTTGTCCAGGCACACCGCCACGACCGTGCCGTTCCCGACGCCGAGTTCGCGCAGCGCGGCCGCCATCCGGCGGGAACGGTGCTCCAGCTCCCGGTAGCGCAACCGCCGTCCGCCGGGGACGGACACGGCGGTCGCCTCCGGGTACTGGGCGGCGATCTTGCCGATCAGCTCGTGCACCGGCACGCCGTGGTCGATGGTCCGCGTACCGCCGCCGAACTCCGTGACGATCCGGTCCCGTTCCGCGTCGCCGAGCATCGGCAGCCGGTCCGCCGGGCGTTCCGCGTCGGCGCGGGTGAGCCCGTCGAGGAGGGTGCGGTAGTGCCCGGCCATCCGCCGGACCGTCGCCGCGTCGAACAGGTCGGTGTTGTACTTGAGGACGCAGTGGAAGCGTCCGTCCGAGCGGTCCTCGTAGGCGGACAGGGTGACGTCGAACTGCCCCTCCTCCTCGGGGAGTTCGATGTACTCCAGCTCGTATCCGATGCGCTCGGTGGCGACCTTGTGGGTGAGCAGGATGAACATCGCCTGGAAGACCGCGGAGCGGCTGGGGTCGTGCTGCAGACCCAGTTGCTCGACCAGCAGCACGAACGGGTACTCCTGGTGGTCCAGCCCGCCGAGGACGGTGTCGCGCACCCGTCCCAGCAGCTCGGACACGGTCGGCTCGCCGGCCAGGCTGACGTGGAGGGGCAGCGGATTGACGAAGTACCCGTAGACCGAGGCGAACTCCTCCTCGGTGCGGCCGGTGACGGGGCTGCCGACCACGATCTCGTCCTGGCCCGACCACCGGTGCAGCAGCAGGTAGTACGCGGTGAGCAGGACCATGTACGGGGTGACGCCGTGCTCGCGGGCCAGCGCGTGCACCCGGGCGCTGAGCTCCTCGTCCAGCAGGAAGAACTCGGAGGCTCCGTTGTCCGTCTGCACCGGCGGGCGCGGCCGGTCGGTGGGCAGGTCGAGCGCCGGCACCTCGTCCGGCAGGTGACCGCGCCAGTACTCCAGCATCCGCCGTGCCTCGGGCCCGGCGAGGAAGCGGTTCTGGCGGTTGAGGAAGTCCAGGTAGCGGGCCGCCACCGGGGCGAGCTCCACGGGCCGGTCGGTGCGCAGGCCGTGGTAGACCTCGAACAGCTCCTCGATGAACGTGAAGGTGGAGATCGCGTCCGAGACGATGTGGTGGACGGCCTTCATGACGACCCAGCGGTCCGGCCCGCGCCGGAACAGCCGCAGCCGGACCAGGGGGTCGTGCTCCAGGTCGTACGGCCTGCGGTACTCCTCGACCAGCCGGGCGCGGACCTCCTCCCAGGGCAGGCCCTCGACGTCGAACAGGCCGGTGTCGGCGCGGATCTCGCTCCGGATGCGCTGCACGGGGCGGCCGGCCTCGGTGGTGACGCCGGCCCGCAGGCTCGGGTGCCGCCCGATGAGGGTGCGGAAGGCCTCGAACAGCAGCTCCGGGTCGAGCGCGGCGCGGACCTCCACCGCGCCGCCGATGTTGTAGGCGAAACCGTCCGGGTTGAGCTGCCGGAGGAACCAGAGGGCCTGCTGGTTGTGGGTGAGCGGGTGGCGGTGCGGGTCGGTGAACAGCTCCACCTCCGCCTCCTGGTCCGGTGCCTCGGCCGACACCAGCTCGGTCAGTCCTTCGTGGAGACGGTCGGTCAGCTCGCCGACCGGGCCGTTGCTGAGCAGGGCCACCACCGGCAGCGAGACTCCCAGTTCGGTGAGGACCCGGGCCCGCAGCTCCATCGCGAGCAGTGAGTCGAGGCCGAGCGAGCCGAGCCGGCTGTCCGCGTCGATCCGCTCCGGGCGCACCCGGAGCACGCCCGCGGCCAGCTCGGCGAAGCGCTCGGCCACGAGCCGGGTGCGCTCCTGCGCGTCGGAGCGGCGGAAGGCGTCGAGCAGACCGCCGCCGGGCCCGGCCGGGGTGTCCCGCGCGGCGGCGGCCGCGAGTCCGGAGACCAGCCGCGGCGGCGTGGGGTACCAGGCGAGGAACACCGGCCAGTCCACCACCGTGGCGATGAGCAGCTGGGCCCGGTCCTGCCCGATCACCCGCTCCAGGACCGCCATGCCGGCCTCCGGCGCGAGCGAGCTCATCCCGCGGGCGTCCCGGTAGTGGGCGACCAGCCCGAGCTCCTCGATCATGCCGGTGGCCCAGGGCCCCCAGTCCAGACTGAGCGCGGGCAGTCCCTGTGCGCGGCGGCGGTGGGCGAGCGCGTCGAGGAAGGCGTTGCCGGCGGCGTAGTTGACCTGCCCGGCCGTGGTGAGCAGCGAGGCGATCGAGGCGAACAGGACGAAGTGCTCGACCGGCTCGTCGAGCAGCAGCCGGTGCAGGAGGTACCCGCCGTCCACCTTCGGCCGGTAGCCGGCGTCGAAGGCCTCGCGGTCCAGCGCCGGCAGCAGGACGTCCCGTACCTGGCCGGCGAGGTGGAACACGCCCCGCACCGGCGGCAGCCCGCTCCGCCTCCGCTGGCCGAGCCACCGCTCCATCGCCTCCGGGTCGGTGACGTCGACCGCCGCGACCAGCACCTCCGCACCGAGGGCTTCGAGCTCGCGCAGGAAGGCGACCCGCTGTCCGGCGGGGCTCAGCGGATCCAGCCCGGGCCACGCGCCGCGCTCGGGCACGGCGCTGCGGCCGAGGAGGATCAGGCGCCGGGCCCCGCGCCGGACCAGGGTGCGGCAGAGCAGCCGACCGAGCGCCCCGAAGGCGCCCGTGACCAGGTAGCTGCCGTCCGCTCGCAGCCGGAGCGGCAGCGGGTGGGTGAGCCCGGCGGGCGGGCGCAGCCGGCTGATGTGGCGGCGGTCGCCGCGCAGCGCGACCTCGTCCTCGCCGTCGTCGGCCGTCAGCTCGCGCAGCAGGGCTTCGGCCTCCGCCGCCGGGTCGAGCCCGGGGGCGAGGCCGAGGTCGATCGACTTGCCGCTGTGGGCCGTGAGTTCCTGCTGCCGCAGCACGCGGCCGATGCCCCAGGCGGGGGCGCCGAACGGCTCCACCGGATCGCCCGGCCGGACGGCCTGGGTGCCCCGCGTGACGAGGTGCAGCCGTCCGTCCGGCCGGGCCTCGGGCAGCACCTGGGCGAGCGGGATCAGGGAGTATCCGCCGAGGGTTCCGATCTCGGCGAGGTCCGCCGGGGCGGCGGCGTCCAGCGGCGGCAGATCGAGGTTCCACAGGTGGACCACGGTCCGGGTGGCCGGGTCGAGGTCCGCGAACAGCCTCCGCAGATCGGCGGAGGAGTCCGGCCGCACGGTCGTGTGCCGCGCACCGCGCCGGTAGCGGCGCCCCGGCCGGACGAGCCGGCACCGGCCGCCACGGGCCAGGACCAGTTCGGCCAGCCGCTCGCCGAGGCCGCCCGCGTCGGCGAACACCAGCAGGTCGGGCACCTCCTCACCCTGCGGGGCGGCGGACGCCGCGGGGGCCACGGGAGCGGGCGCCTCGGGCGCGGACGCGTCGGGCGCGGGCGCCTCGGGCGCGGACGCGTCGGGCGCGGACGCGTCGGGCGCGGACGCGTCGGGCGCGGACGCGTCGGGCGCGGACGCCTCCGGTCCCGGCTGCTCGGAGACGCCTTCGGCCGCTACCTCCGCTGCCTCCGCTGCCTCCGCCGGCTCCGCGTCCTCCCAGACGACTTCGGCCAGCCAGCCGTCGATGGTGCCCCGCTTGACCGAGGCGGCCACCCGGTCCACCGCCGCCGCGCGGAAGCCGGTGATCGTGCCGAGCGGTGTGCCGTCCAGGGCGTACAGGGCGAGGTCGCCGGTCAGCCCCTCGTCGTTCTGCTCGGTGACGGTGGCGTGCGCCCAGAGCGGCCGGTCCCCGACCGGGGCCAGGCGCACCTCCTCGATCGCGACGGGCAGGCGGATGCCACCGGTCCGGCTGCCGTCGAGCGGCGCGGAGGCGGCCAGCATGGTCTGGAAGCAGGCGTCCAGCAGCACCGGATGCGCGTGGCAGTCCGCCGCGCCCGCGCCGATCGCCGGGGTGGGGCGGATCAGGGCCAGCGCCTCGCCGGGTCCGCTCCACAGCTCCTCGACGGCCTGGAAGGCCGGGCCGTAGTGGTAGCCGAGCGCCGACAGTTCCGCGTAGCACTCGCTCCCGTCGCGACGGCGCTCGCTGCGGGCCCGGACGGCTTCGAGGTCCAGGGGGGGCCGTGTCCCGGCGCGGCTGGCCGGCCCGGACGACTCCCCTGGCGTGGACCGTGCGGTCCCCGGACCCGGCCCCTCCCTCGTCGTCGGCCCCGGATCCGGCGAGGGAGGCGATGGTGAACCCGGCCTCCTCCGGGGCGAAGGCGAGCTGGACGGCGGTGCTCTCGCCCTCGGGGAGGAACAGGGCCTTGGAGAACTCCACGTCGGCCAGCGCGGCCTGGTCGCCGCCGGTCATGGCGCGGACGGCCTGGGCGGCCATCTCCAGGTACCCGGCGGCCGGGAAGACCGTGCTGCCCTCGATCCGGTGGTCGGCCAGGTACACCAGGCGCTCGGTGTCCAGCCGGCTCTCCCAGGTGGGCTGGAGGGAGTCGGTGCGGCGGCCGAGCAGCGGGTGGTCGAGCCGGCCGAGGCGGATCTGCTCGACCGGGCGGGGCTCGGCCCAGTACCGGTCCCGCTGCCACGGGTAGCCGGGCAACGGCACCGGGCGGCCCTCGGGCTGGAGCACCGTCCAGTCCACCTCGACGCCCAGGGTGTGGAGTTCGGCCAGGGAGCGGGCGAACCGCTCGGGCTCGTCCTCCCGGCGGCGGATCGAGGGCAGGGTGAGCCCGTCGGCGGCCCGGGCGTCCAGGCACTCACGGATCGAGTGGCCGAGGACGGGGTGCGGGCCGAGCTCCAGGAAGAGGGTGTGGCCGTCGTCGACGAGACGGTCGATCGCCGAGCGGAACCTGACGGGCTGCCGGACGTTCTCCCACCAGTACGCGGCGTCCAGCTCGGGCCCGTGCGCGCGTCCGTCCCTGGCCGTGAGGTACAGCGGGAGCCGCGCCGGACCGGGTTCGATCCCGGACAGCGCCTCGTGCAGCTCGGCCCGGATCGGCTCCATCCGCACGCTGTGGTAAGGCACTTCGACGTCGAGGAACCGGGTGAAGACCTGGTCCCGGCCCAAGCGGTCGGCGAGCTCCCGGAGGGTGTCCTCATCGCCGGAGAGCGTCACCGAGGCCGGTCCGTTGACGGCGGCCACCGACACGCGGTCCCGGTACGGGTGGACGAGCCGTCCGGCCTCCTCCTCGGACAGGTTCGCGGCCAGCATGCCGCCGGTGCCGGCGAGCCGGTGCTGGAGGGCGCTGCGGCGCAGGGCCACCCGTACCGCGTCCTCCAGGCCGTACACCCCGGCCTGGTGGAAGGCGGCGATCTCGCCGGTGCTGTGTCCGACCACCGCGTCGGGCCGCACCCCGTAGTGCTGCCAGAGGGCCGCCAGCCCGGCCTGGACGGCGAAGTTGGCCGGCTGGGCCAGCCAGGTCTCGCCCATCCGGGACTCCGCCTCGGGGCGTGCCAGCTCGTCGAGCAGCGACCAGCCGGCCTGGCGGCGGATCTCCCGGTCGCAGCGCTCGACCGCTTCCCGGTAGACCGGTTCCGCTTCGAGCAGCCCGCGTCCCATGCCCCACCACTGCGGCCCCATGCCGGTGAACACCCAGACGAGCCGCCGTCGCCCGGCCTCCCGCCGCTGTCCCCGCACCACCCTGGGGTGCGGCTCGCCGCGCTCGCAGACGGCCAGCGCCTCGTCGAGCGACGCGCGGGAGGTGTGGACGACCGCGAGCCGTTCCTCGAACCGCTGGCGGCGGTGGGCGAGGGTGTACCCGATGTCGGCGAGCGAGGTGCCCGCGGCGAGCTCCCGCCGGATGCCGCCGGCCAGTTCGGCCGGTCCGGACGCGTGGCGGGCGCTCAGCGGGAGGATGGAGAAGGGCGGTGCCGGGACCGCGGGCCGCGGAGCCTCCGGAGCGCGCGCCGGTGCCTCCTCCAGCAGGACGTGGGCGTTGGTGCCGCCGAAGCCGAAGGAGTTGACGCCCGCGCGGGCGGGCCCTTCGTGTGCCGGCCAGTCGACCGGGACGGTCGGGATCTCGAACGGGAGCGCGGCGAAGTCGATGGCGGGGTTGGGGCGTTCCAGGTTCAGGTGCGGCGGGATGCGGCGGTGCCGGAGGGCGAGCGCGGTCTTGATCAGCCCGGCCACTCCGGCCGCGGACTCCGTGTGCCCGATGTTGGTCTTGACCGAGCCGACGTAGCACCGGGACCCCGGTGCCCGGCCGATCCCCAGCACCCGGCCGAGCGCCTCGGCCTCGATCGGATCGCCGACCGGCGTCGAGGTGCCGTGCGCCTCGACGTACTGGAGGCTGCCCGGCGCGACCCCCGCCTCCGCGCACACCCGCTCGATCAACGCGGCCTGGGCGTCCGCGTTGGGAACCGTGATGCCGTTGGTCCGCCCGTCCTGGTTGACGCCGCTGCCGATCACCACCGCGTGGACCGGGTCGCCGTCGCGCAGCGCGTCCGACAGGCGCTTGAGCGCCACCACACCGATGCCCTCGGCCCGTACGTATCCGTCGGCGGAGGCGTCGAAGGCCCGCGAGCGCCCGTCGGGGGAGAGGAAACCGCCCTTGGTCTCGGCGATCGTGTACTGCGGCGCGAGGTGCAGCAGGGTGCCGCCGGCGAGGGCGAGTTCGCTCTCGCCGCGCAGCAGGCTCTGGCAGGCCAGGTGGACCGCCACCAGGGAGGAGCTGCACGCGGTGTCGATGGAGACGCTGGGGCCGCGGAGGTCGAGGCAGTGCGAGATGCGGTTCGACACCATCGTCATCATGGTGCCGGTGGCGGTGTGCGCGGCGAGCGTCTCGAAGCCGAGGTCGGCGAACTGCAGGATCTTGTAGTCGAGGGTGAAGGCCCCGACGAACACCCCGACGTCCCGTCCCGCCAGTTCGCCGGGCTTCTGTCCGCCGTCCTCCAGAGCCTCCCAGGACACCTCCAGGAGCTTGCGCTGCTGCGGATCCATGTGGTGCGCCTCGCGCGGGCTGATGCCGAAGAAGTGCGGGTCGAACTCGTCGAAGCCGTCGATGTAGCCGCCCCGGCCACCGGTCAGCCGCCCCGGCTTGGCCCGGTCGCGGCTGCCGAGCGTGGTGGTGTCGTACCGGTCCGCCGGGGTGGGGACGATGCAGTCCCGCCCCTCGATCAGGTTGCGCCAGTAGGCCCGGTGGTCACCCGCGTGTCCGGGGAGGCGGCAGCCGATGCCGATGATGGCGATCTTGTCCCGGTCGGCGGCGTGGGGTGAGTCGGTCATGGTCCAATCCGGAAGGGACGGCGCCTCGGTGTGGGCCGGGCGGTGGGCATGGATCGGGCACCTCGCCCGTACGGCACGGGGCTCAGCGGTACGGGGGGCTACGCGGTGCGGGGGGCTACGCGGTATGGGGGGGCTACGCGGTGCGGGGTGGACGGCGCCACGGGTGGAGCAGGCTGGCGAGGACCTCCCCGGTCTCCGGGAACGTGGCGGGGGCCTGCACGCCGACCACGGCCGGGTGTCGGCCGGGCCGCCAGGTGAAGCTGCCGAAGAGGCGGTCCCAGACCGAGAGGTCGACGCCGTAGTGCCCGGCCTCGGTCACGTCGGCGCTGTGGTGCAGCCGGTGCTGCTCGGGGCCGGCCAGGACGTGGTTGAGCGGACCGAGACGGATGTCCACGTTCGCGTGCACGAAATAGCCTTGCACAATGGTGAAGAGCGCCACGGCGAAAAGGCAATCCGGCGAGAATCCGAGCAATCCGAGAGTCAATTGCACGACCCCCTGTTTGAAGCTGACGTCCAGTACGTGATTGACACCGTTATTGGCCACGTTCACCTTCCCCGGTACATGGTGAATTCCGTGGACCTTCCAGAGCCAGCGGTTCGTGTGCGCGAAGCGGTGCGCCAGGTAGCCGGCGAGCGACGAGGCGAGGAGGGCCACGGGAACCTGCACCCACAGGGCGACCCCCAGCCCGCCCCCGGGAAGCGCCGCGACCACCGCCGCGACCACGGCCTGGGCGATCACGGCTCCCGCCATGGTGAACACGAAGTAGGCCGAGTACCAGCAGAGTTCCCGGACGCTGGGATGCCAGTCGGACCGATGGGGGATCAGCCGTTCCAGCACCGCGAGGTAGAGGATGGCGCCGACCAGGAAGAGCTGGACGGCGGCGCCGCGGTCCCAGCCGTAGTGCAGCGTCGAGACGAAGAGCCAGACCGCGGACAGGGCCAGGACGGGGTAGGCGGCATGGCGGAGCACCTGGCGCGAGAAAGAGCCAACCACCCACGAGTTCGAAGACAACGACCCCGCCTCGGGTCGATTTTCCATACGGAGAATCTCCATCGCATCCGAATTAGGGACTGCAGAGTAGCAGCGGACACGAGGACTCGTGTATTACCCACCGGCAGTTTTTGGACAACGCGCGACGGGGCCTTTTACAGGCAGCCGGTAGGACGACAGTCTTTTCATTTCTGATGATCGACGTACTCGAAGTGACGCGCGCGTTCGGTCCGTACACGGGAGCAACGATTCGGCAGCACCGCGGCGCCGCCACGGCGGGCGGCCGACCACGTGGCCCGGAGACCGGACCAGCGCGTCGGCACGATCCGCTCATGGCCTGTTGCCGCTCGGCCGTCGCCGTCTTTGGCGTGATCGTTCGTCGATCCCGCCCTGACGGCCGCACCTTCCTCGGCGGTGCCCGCGCTCCACCGGTGGTACCCCGGTCCGGCCGGCTCGACCATGGAGGCATGGGCGCCGAACGTGACGCGAGCGCCGGTCGGGGTCCCACGCAGGTGACGCGGCGGGCGGTGCGCACGACCGCTGCCGCCTGCGCCGGCTTCTTCCTCTGCCTGTACGGGTGGGACCGGCCGGTGGCGGCGACCTACGCCCTGTTCACCGCGGTGTCGATGGCCGCCCTGTCGCACATCCCCGGCACCGGCCGGCAGCGGGCGGGCGTCCTGGTCCGGGTGGCGCCGCTGACCGCTCTGCTGGTGGTGGCCGGCACCTGTCTCGCCGTGCGGACCTGGACCGCGGTGGTCGGCATGCTGGCCATCGGCTTCCTGCTGGCCTTCGCGGCCGTGGCCGGCCCCAGGGCCGCCGGGGCCGCCCCCGGCCTGCAACTCCTCTACATCCTGCCGAGCTTCCCGCCGTTCGCGCCCGACACGCTCGGGGAGCGGCTTGTGGGCACCGGCCTCGGGCTGACCCTGCTGGTGCTGGCCGAGGCGTTCCTGCTGCCCGAGCCCCGGGGGACCCCGTACCGGCGCCTGACCGCCACCGCCGCGAGCACGGCGGCACACTGCGTCACGGAGCTGGACCACTCCCCCTACGCGCTCTCCTCGTCCTCCACGGCGGCCGCCCGTGCGGCCGGCCAGTCGCTGCGGCCGTCCCGGACCGACCCTGCGGAGCGGCCGGCGGGCCCGGGCCTGCGGGACCGCGCCCTCGCCCACGCGGGGCTGGCCTCACGGACCCTGCTCGCCCGGCTGGCGGACCTGCCGCCTCCGCCGCCCGGGCGGCCGCCGACCGGTCAGCGGACCGAGGTGCTGACCGCCGTCTGCGCCGCCGCGACCGAGACCGCGGAGCTCCTCACCGGCCCGCCCGCGGGCCCGGGGGCGAGCGCGGGCCCGGGGGCGGCCCGGGGTGCGGCCGATGAGCTGCGCCGGGTACGGGACGAGCTCGCGGCGGCCGACGACCAGCCGACCGTTGCCGCTCAGGGCCGGCGGCGGGCGGCACTGCTGGAGCTGGCGGACGCTGCCGCGGCGCTGTGCACGGCCGCCGAACTGGCCGTGTTCGGACGACGGGCCCGGCCGCCGACGGGCCGGGAACCGGGCCGGTTCTGGTACGCGGGCCGGCGGGCGCCACGGCTGTGGTGGCACCGGCTCGCGGCCCACGCCCGGCCCCGCTCGGTCTACTTCCAGAACGCCGTGCGACTGGGCCTGGCGCTCGGCGCCGCCCGCACCGTGGCCGGGGTGGAATCCCTGCCGCACGGCTTCTGGGCCATGCTGGCCGTCCTCTCGCTGACCCGCACCACGGCGTCCCAGACCGGGGCGACGGTCCGTGCGGCGCTGACGGGCACCCTGATCGGCGCCCTGGTGACGGCTGCGGTGCTCGCGCTGGTCGGCGGGCACACGACCGTCTACGCGGTGGCCCTTCCCCTGGTCATGCTCCTCGCGTTCCGGATCGGGCCGGTGCGCGGGGTGGGCTGGGCCCAGGGGATGTTCACCCTGGTGGTGGCCTTCGTCTTCGCGCAGCTGGCGCCGGCGACGTGGAGGCTGGCCGGCATCCGGATCCTGGACGTGCTGGTCGGCAGCCTGCTGGGCGTCCTCTTCGGGCTCCTCGCCTGGCCGCGCGGGGCCCAGCGGGAGCTGCCCAGGGCTGTCGGCACGCTCCTGACCCGGGCGGCGGCGACCGTCGAGGAGACCTCGGCCGCGGTGGCGGCGGGCGGACGGGGGCGGGTGCCCGAGGACCGGGAGCTGCAACTCGCCCTCTCCCTCGCGGAGTCGGCGTACGCGGAACGCCAGAGCGAGCCGCGTGACGACGCCGGAACCGCACCGGACTGGCAGGCGCTCATGATCATCGGCCACCACGTACTGTGGGGCTCCCGCCGGCTCCTGACCCGCGGCGGCCCGGGCCCCGACCCGCCCCAGCGCACCCGGCTCCACGCCCGCGCCGAGGAGGTCGCCGCCCTCCTGCGCGCCACCGCCGCCGAGACGTCCGACCGGCGCGGCGCCCCCCGTGCGGGCGCGGGAGCGGCCGGTTCCCCCGCCGGGACCTCGGACACGCCCGTGGGGACACCGCCGGCCGCGCCGGCCCCCGACCCTGCGACGGAATCCGCCCCGGCACGCTATTTCGCCGCGCTGACCTGGCTGGACGCGCTCGACGCGGACGTGGCGCGGATGACGGCGCGGGCTGATCCGGCCTGATCCGAAAGACAGGGCCTCGCCGCGTGGCATGCGAGCGTGCCCGCCCTCGGAGAGGGCGGGCACGGGGATCGGAAGCGGTCGGTCAGCAGGGACGGATGTGGTAGACGGGCGTCCAGGACGCGGTGCCCGTGCCCTTGGCCACGTGGGACCAGCGCTCGCTGCCGTCGCTGTTGTAGAAGCGGGCGCGGGTGCCGGGGGTCTGGTTGTTGTTGAAGGTTCCGTCGCCGATGCCGTCGAAGTCGTAGTAGCCACAACGGTAGTAGTCGTAGTTCACGCCGCGCCCGTCCGTGATGCACAGGTGCCCGTCGTTACAGGCCCGGGGGGCGTTCGGGGCGGCCAGGTCGCGTGCTTCGGCCTGTCCGGGCGCGGGAACGGTGACGGTGCCGCCGGGGACGGCCAGGGTGTTCGCCGAGGTCTGGCGGGCCTGCGGGTTCCGGGCGACGACGGCGGCGACCCGTTCCCGGAGCTGCGCGGCCTGCCGGTCGGTGAGGCCGGCGGCCCGTACCTGCTCGGAGTAGGTCTGCTGGTCGTTCGGGGCGATGGGGGGCGCGGCGTGGGCGGACAGCGCGGGGCCTGCGATCAGGGCCGCGGCGGCCGCCAGAAGTCCTGCGGAACGGCGGAGCGGAACACGCTTCAACGTCTTCTCCCAAGGTCGGCTGTGCCCCTCGTCCGAGGAGCGAGGCCACCCTTTCCACCCCGGCGTCCCTTCAATGACCCCTGGCGAGGGCACGCCACACGGGACACGAACGTCACCGGCGCACGCGCCGTCCGAGCGACCCGACGACACCTCGTCAGGCCGCCCTCGCACTACCGCACCAGCCTCATCGTGCGGCTGTCGGAGCGGGCGGGGCCGAACCGGGGGGCGGGGCCTGGCAGGGAAGGGTGACGGTGACGATGATTCCGCCGTCCTTGCCGGCCCTCGTCTCGCTCCTGACCGAAACGGTGTAGGGATCGGAGCGGTCGTGGGCGGCCTCGAAGTCCCCGCTGGACTCGTCGGACGCGTCGGCCGAACCGAACTCGCCCGGGGCGATCTCGAATCCCTCGCCCGCGAGCTTCTCCAGGAGTGCCCGAAGGCTCCCGGGGCGCCGGTCGTCCGTGACCTTCAACTGGACGGGCGACACGAGCCGGTACGGCTCACCGGCGTCGGCTATGCCGGTCCCCCGCCCCGGGCACCTGTAGTAGGCGATGGGGAGGACCCATGGATTCAGCTCCAGACCCGTCAGTCGGCGCACGTGCTCCTGGACCCGCCCCGCCCGGGTCAGCGCCGCATCCCGCGACTCGACCCGCACCGGCTCACTCGGCGCTCCCGATCCCCCGCCCCCAAGCCCCACGAGCGAGCACCCACCGAGCACCAGGCCACCCGACACCACCAGCACGGCCGCCCGGACCGCCCGCGAGCCTGTCTCGTACGAAACGGTCGTCGATCTCTTGAACAAGTGCGCTACTCCCCCACCAACACGTGCGTGTTCGGCCGTCCGGATGCTAGACACCACCGGACGGGCTCCGCACGTGATTATGGCGATGGCTCAGCCCGCTTCGAGTGCCGCCCGCAACGCCTCCTCCGTGGGGGCGATGACCACCGCGTCCCCCTGGAGCTCGGCAGGAAGGTGGCGACGGTCGTTCTCGTGGAAGATCGCCGTCCTGCCGTCCTGGGGAACGATCGAGGCTCCCAGGGCTGCCGCCAGACGGGCGAGCACGCCGAACATCGCGCCACGGGCGAAGTGCGTCGCCGTCACGCAGTCCATCCCGCCGTCGCCGTGACGCTCGTGGTAGAGGTCCGCCTCGCCCCCGTCCTCCGCGCGGAGCTGGGAGAAGCCCTCCTCCGGGCCGCCCACCACGACGTACGGCTCCGTCGCACGCCGGAAGCGTTCGGCGTCCAAGGCGGCGACCTCGCCGTCCACGAAGCGGAGCAGGAAGATGCTGTAACTCACGGGGACACCCTGTCATCGTCATGATCCACCGGACAGGGACGCACCCCGTAGCGTCATGCCGAGCGGGTCCGGTTCCGTCCGTACACCTTGGAGGCTGTGATGCGGGCAGGTGTCGTGGTCAGCGCGCAGCCCGGCGTGGAGGACCTCGCCGCACGGGCCGAGGAGTTGGGGCTGCACAGCTTCTGGGTCAACGACACGCCGATGGTCCACGGCGATCCGTTCGTCGCCTTGGGCCTGTGCGCGAAGGCCACCAGTCGCATCAGGCTCGGCATCGGCGTGACCTCGCCGGCGTTGCGTTCGGCCCCGGCCGCCGCGAGCGGGCTCGCCAGTCTCAACGCCCTCGCACCGGGCCGGATCGTCTGCGGCGTCGGCACCGGGAACACCGCCCGGCGCACCCTGGGCATGCGGCCGACCACGACGGCGAGGCTGGAGCACTTCGTCGCCGCGCTGCCGGACCTGTGCGCCGGACGCCCGACCGAGTACCGCGAGGGCGACCGGGTGCGCGAGATCCGCTTCCTGCACGGCGGGGCGCACGTGAACACCGCCGACCCGATCGAGTTCGTCGTGGCCGCGCTGCTCGGACCGAAGGCCGCCGCCGTCGCGGGCCGCCGCGGCACCGGGCTCGTCTCCTTCGGCCTGCTCGACCCCGCCGCCTGGCACGCGCTGCACGAGGCCCGCCGCCGCGCCGCCCGCGCCGCGCACCTCGAGCCCGACGCCCCCAAGGACTCGTACGCGGTCACCGCGCTCCACCTCCTCGACGAAGGCGAGGACCCCCACGGCGACGCCGCCCGGGACGCCACCGGACACCTGGTCCTGTCGCTGCTGGCCTTCGCCGCCGACACCGTCGCCGAGAAACCCGCCCTGGCCGAGCAGCTCGGCCCCGAGGCGAACGAGGCGGTGCGGCGGCTCCTGGTCCGGCGCGGCACCACCGCCACCGCGCCGGACCGGCACACCCGGCTCTACCCCGGCTACCTCGGGCGGATCGCGCCGCGGGACCGGGACCTGGTGCTGCCCTCCCTGATGCGCACCCTGGCCCTGGTCGGCACCCGCGACGACCTCCTCGACCGCATCGCCGCCCTGGAACGGGCCGGCGTCGACGAACTCCTCATCCAACCGGTGGTCGACCCGCCCGCCGAGATGGCCCGGCTCGCGCGGCTCCTCGCCTGAGCGAGGCCGTCTCCGTATCCGTCTCCGTATCCGGCCACTGCTCCGCATGCCGGAAGCGCACACCGCGGCTAGTGTCAAGGAGCACTCCGAGCTGCCGTGAGGGCGTTCCGCTCGCGACGGCACGGTCGTGTGCGCGCCGGTCCCAGGGGCAAGAAGGAGCGTGGTCGGTGTGTCTCGGAACCGTCGGCTGATCCTGAGTCCGCCGTCCACTGTCTGGGGCCTGCTGTCGGCCGGGCATCGCTACGGGGAATGGGTCACCGGGACCCAGCAGGTCGTCTCCACGGACCCCCACTGGCCGGACGTGGGTGCCCGCCTGCAGGTCCGGGTCGGCGTCGGTCCCCTCGTGCTCGACGACACGTGCGTCGTCCGCATCTGCGAGCCGCAGCGTCGTCTGGAGCTGGAGGCGAAGGCGGGCCCCTTCGGCGCGGCGCGCATCGCCATGAAGCTGATCCCCTGGGCCGAGAGCACCCTCTTCGTCCTCGACTGGCACCCCCTGCGGGGACCCGGCACCCGCATGCACGGGTTCCCGGTGGACTACGTGGTCTCGATCCGCAACGGCATGATGCTCACGAAGCTGGCCCGGATCGCGGTGAGCGAGCAGCGCGCCGGCACCGGCAATGGCACCGGCACCGGCACGCACGCTGACGACGGCGCCGCGCCAGGGGGAACGCGCAGCCGTTGAGTTTCGCGAGCCAGGCGGTTCCCCGCGCCGACCCCGCTCGCGGCAGTGTGCCGGGCTCCCCCGTGTGTCACCCATCCACCCGGCGTCGAATTAATCTAAATTGCCCGTTTATGCGAGGAAATGGAATCAGCCGTCGATCGATTCTCAAGGCCATCCCCGTCGTCCTCTCGGCGGCGCCGGGCGGGCTTCTGGCCGGGCGGAGCGCGGTGGCGGCGCCCACGGCGTTTCCGCAGCCCGTCGTGGTGACCTCCCGGTCGGTGCCCGGCCGGCCCGCGCCGGTGGTCGACCAGGTCCTCGACGTCCGGTTCACGGACATCTCCGTCCCGGGCTACGGCCCCGTGTCCACGCGCACGTACAACGGCGCGCTTCCGGGGCCGACCCTGCGCGTACGCGCCGGGGACACGCTCCGGCTGACGCACGTCAACGGCCTGCCGCCCAACCCTCCGCACATCCGCGACTCCCACGCGCCGCACCACCCCAACAGCTTCAACCTGCACACCCACGGAATGCACGTCTCCCCGTCCGGCGACGCCGACAACGTCCTGCGCGAGTTCGCCCCGCGCAGCGACGACGAGGTCGCCGCGGGTGCCGCCGAGCCGCGGTACGTCACGACCATCGACGTGCCGGCCGACCACCCGGCCGGAACCTACTGGTACCACCCCCACCTGCACGGATCCACGGCCGAACAGATCGTGGGGGGCATGGCCGGGGTGATCGTCGTCGAGGGCGACGTCGACGACGTCCCGGAGATCAGGGCCGCCGCCGACGTCGTCGTCTGCATCAACGAGTTGAAGATCAAGGACGGCAAGGTCCCCGCCTTCACCTCGGGCCGCTGGGTGAGCGGCATTCCGTCCACCTTCACCGTCAACGGCACCGTCAACCCGACCATCACGCTGCGGCCCGGGGAGGTCCAGCGATGGCGGCTGGTCGCCGCGACCGCGTTCACCTCCCTCCGGCTCGCGATCACCGGGGACGGCGGCAGCACCCTGCTGATGCACCAGATCGCCCAGGACGGCATCACCTTCGCGAAACCGGTCGCCCTGACCGAGGTGGGCATGGTCATGGGCAACCGCGCCGACGTCCTCGTCCGGGGCGACACGCCCGGCACCTACACGCTGAAGTCGGCGGGGGCGTCCGCCCCGCTCATGACGGTCCAGGTGACGGAAACACCCGTCGAACCGCCGATGGAGCTGCCGGCCTCGCTCCCGCCGGGAAGGCCGTTCCTGCACGAGGAGGACATCACCCTGCCGGGCACGGACCGCGAGGTCGTCTTCCACGCCGACTCCGGCGTCTTCACCGGGGACTTCCCGAACGCGTACCGGATGCTGGGCACCCAGGCCACCCCCGCGGCCGATCCCTCGGGTGACCTGTCACACGACCCGGCCTACGGGCTGTTCGACCCCGGCTACACCAACCACACCCTGCGCCTGGGCACGGTCGAACGCTGGACCGTCCGCAGCGACGAGAGCCTGCCGGCGCTCAACCACCCCTTCCACCTGCACACGAACCAGGTCCTCCTCACCCACCGGAACGGCACGCGGCTCGACCCTCCGGTCTGGCACGACACCATCGGCATCCCCGGCGGCGCACCCGGCCAGTCCGTCACCTTCCTCGTCCGGTACGAGGACTTCACCGGCCGCGCCGCCGCCCACTGCCACCAGCTCCACCACGAAGACCTCGGCATGATGCAGACCGTCGACTACGTCGCGGGGGGATGACCTCGCGGCGGGCGCCGGGACGTGGAGCGAGCGGGGGACGAGGAAGGGCGGAGCGTGGGCGGACGGGTGTCAGGTGACCAGGTGGCCGAGATCGCGCTGCGGTCGTGTTCCTGCGGCGGCGAGATGGCCGGACTGGAGCGGCACCTCGCCGGCCGGCCGGGAGTGCGGTCGGTGACGATCGACCGGACCACGGCGACCGCCCACCTCGGCTTCGACCCCGCCGTGACCGGTGCGGACCGGCTCACCCGGGACCTGGAACGGGCCGGGTACCGATGCGACTGCGCGGCCTGTCCGGACTCGTGCTGCCAGCCGGGGCACCCCGCCGTCGGCGCGGCCGACGAACGGGACCCGCGCGCCACGGGGCCGGGCTCCCCACTCCGTACGGCCCATGCGGGCCATGATCGCTCCGCCCCGCCCGCCCCGGCCGCCCCGGCCGGGGCGCCGTCCGCACATGACGCACACGACGCACACGCCGGGCACGCCGGGCACGCCGGGCACGGTGCGGCGGCGGTCGACGACATGCTCCGCCGGTTCGTCGTCTGTGCGGTGCTCACGATCCCGATCGTCGTGTTCTCACCGATCGGCCACAGTCTCGGCGTCGAGGTCGAACGGCCGCTGGGGCTGCCGATGGCATGGTTCGGTCTGATCCTGGCCACGCCGGTGGTGTTCTGGGGCGGCCGACCGTTCCTGTCGTCGGCCGCGCGGTCGCTGCGCCACGGCGATGTCACGATGATGACGCTGATCTCCGTCGGCGTGCTGGTCGCCTACCTGTACTCGGTGTTCGCGACCCTCGCGGGGCAGGAGGACGTGTTCTTCGAGGCCGCGGCGATGCTGACCACGCTGAGCCTGATCGGGCACTGGCTGGAGATGCGCTCCCGGTTCGCCACCGGCCGTGCCGTGGAGGCGCTGCTCACCCTGGCGCCGCCGACCGCGCGCGTACGCCGTGGCGGCGCCGAGGCCGAGGTGGCGCTGGACCAGGTGGTCGTGGGCGACGCCGTCGTGGTGCGGCCCGGGGAGAAGGTCCCGGTGGACGGCACGGTCGGCGAAGGCGCCAGCTACGTCGACGAGTCGATGATCACCGGTGAGCCGGTGCCCGTCGCCAAGACGGCGGGCGACCGGGTGGTGGGCGGGTCCCTCAACACCACGGGCGCGTTCACGTTCACGGCGACGGCCATCGGGGCGGACACCGCGCTGGCCCGGATCGTCCGGATGGTCCGCAACGCGCAGGCCTCCAAGGCCCCCGCTCAGCGCCTGGCCGACCGGGCCGGCCGCTACCTGGTCTTCGTGGCGCTCGGGGCGGGGCTGGTCACCTTCCTGGTGTGGAGCGTCTTCGGCAGCGACCACGGCGTCGGGTTCGCGGTGACGGCGGCCGTCTCCGCGATCGTCATCGCCTGCCCGGACGCCCTCGCCCTGGCCACTCCCACCGCGATCACCGTCGGCATCGGGCAGGGCGCCCGTGGCGGCGTGCTGTTCAAGAACGCCACCGCTCTGGAGAACACCGCGGTCATCACGGCCGTCGTGTTCGACAAGACCGGCACGCTCACCGAGGGCAGGCCTGCCGTGACCGACGTCGTGGCCGCGCCGGGTCTGGCGGACGAGCGCGTCCTGGCGGCGGCCGCGGCGGTGGACCGGCAGTCCCAGCACCCGCTGGCCGAGGCGATCGTGGACGCGGCCGGCACCCGCGGCCTGGCCCTCGCCCCGGCGACCGGATTCGACTCCGTGCCCGGTCACGGCGTCACGGGGCTCGTCGACGGCGTCACCGTCCTCGTCGGCAACCTGCGCCTGATGCGGCGCGAGGGCGTCGACGCCTCGGCCCTCACCGAGACCGCCGCCGCTCTGGCGGCCTCCGGCAGGACCGCGATCTACGTGGCCGCCGACGGCAAGGCGCTCGGGCTGATCGCGGTCTCCGACCCGGTCCGCGCCACGGCCCCGACCGCCGTGTCCCGCCTCCGCGAGCAGGACATCAGGACCGTCATGCTCACCGGCGACCAGCGCGGTACCGCAGAAGCAGTCGCGGCGGCCACCGGCATCGACACCGTCATCGCCGAGGTGCTCCCCGAGGACAAGGCCGCCGACATCACCGCCCTGCAGGACGGCGGCGCCCGCGTGGCCATGGTCGGTGACGGCGTCAACGACGCCCCCGCCCTCGCCCGGTCCGACGTCGGCATCGCCATCGGCGCCGGCACCGACGTGGCCGTGGAGACCGCCGACGTCGTCCTCGTCCACGACGACCCGGCCGCCGTCTCGTACGCCGTCACCATCGCCCGCGCCACCCGCCGCAAGATCAAGCAGAACCTGTTCTGGGCCGCGATCTACAACCTGCTCGCCATCCCCGTCGCCGCGGGCGTCCTCTACCCGAGCCTGGGGATCCAGCTCCGCCCCGAGTGGGCCGCGCTCCTGATGAGCGCGTCCACCGTCATCGTCACCTTCAACGCCGTCCTGCTGCGCAGACTCCGGCCGCCGACGCACTGACTCACCGACGACCGAGGGGCGCCGGCGAGGGCCGGAGACCCGCCGTCCCCGAACGCACGGCCCGGGGCCCGCCTCTCGGCGGACACCGGGCCGGTCGGCAGGGCTGGGATCAGCAGGCGCCGAGGTCCTGCCAGACGCCCCACTGGCCGGTGGTGCCGGGCTCCTCGCCCGTCGTCCACCACTTGGCCTTCCAGGTGTGACCCTTGTGCGAGACCTGCTGGCCGCCGGTGTACACGCTGGAGGAGACCCAGGGGGCCGCCGTGCACTGCGTGGCGCCGCCGGTGACGGTCAGGGAGAGGACAGCCGCGTGTCCGGCCGAGGGGCTCGCTCCGTTGACCACGACCTGGTAGGTGCCGGAGACCGTGGCGGCCGTGGTGTTCACGGTGAGGGTCGAGGAGCCGCCCGCCGTCACCGAGGCCGGGCTGAGCGTGGCGGTGACGCCCGCGGGCAGGCCGCTGACGGTGAGGTTCACCGTCTGGGCCGTGCCGGCGGTGACGGCCGTCCGCACCGTGGCGGAGGTGGACCCGCCGGCGGTGACGGTGGCGGAGGCCGGGGTGGTGGTCACCGAGAAGTCGTCGGCCGGGGTGGTCGTCCCGCTCGTGAAGGGGGCGAAGATGTGCGAGAAGTCCCAGGTGTTCTGCTGGATGCCGGAGCAGCCGTCGGCGGCCGCGCCGCCGGGGCAGCTGCCGTTGTCGCGCTGGAGCGCCCAGAACGAGAGGGTGTTGATGCCCTTGGAGACCGCCCAGTCGTAGACCGTGCGGGCGTTGGCGAGGGTGAAGGTCTCGGCCGGTCCGAAGTCGTCGACGCCGATCATCTCGATGATGCCGACCATGCCCCAGAGCTGGGTGGACGTCTTCGTGGGGTAGAGCTTGGCGAGCTGGTCGTAGAGGCCCTGGGCGGCCGTCTTGGTGTCCGCGGCCATGTCGTGGGCGGCGTTGTCGTAGTAGTCGAAGGTCATCAGGTTGACGACGTCGACGCGCGCTCCGTTGGTCACGGCGTTCTTGAGGACCGCGAGCCCGCTCGCGGCGAGCCCGCGGGTGGTCGTCGGCAGGGTGTACGAGATCTGGATCTGGCGGCCGTTGGCGGCGGCCCAGTCCTGGACGAGCTTGATGGCCTTGTTGCGGCGGTCGATGCCGGCGGCGTTGTCGAGGGAGTCGACCTCGATGTCCATGTCGAGCCGCGTGATGTCGTAGGTCGTGATGACCTTCTCGTACACGGCGGCGATCTGGTTGACGTCGGTGCAGCTGTCGGCGATCTCGGTCCCGGTGGTGTCGGCCGTGTAGCCGCCGAACGAGGGGATGACGTCGCCGCCGCGGGACTGCATCGTCTTGATGTCGGCGCCGAACGAGGACTGGGCGATCGGCAGTCCGGTGTCGCCGTTCCAGTACGCGGTGCAGGACCCCTTGGTCGCCGTCTGGAGGAACGCCATCGTGAGGTGCTTGGCGCCCGACTGCGCGCTCAGGGCGGCGGGGCTCTCCCCGGTCCAGGACTCGAAGTAGGGGGCGAAGACCCGGGCGGGGAGCGGTGTCGCCGCCTGCGCGGGTGCGGTGGCGACGGCGGAGAGGCCGAGGGCGGCCACGGCGGTCACGGCGGCGGTGAGCGCCGATCGGAGCGAACGTCTTCTCATGGCAATCCAATGACTGTGGGGGGGGTGCGGGGTGCGCCAACGCCGTTGTCGCGCACGACTGTTGCGATACGGAGTAACCCCGTAGCCATGGGCACGTCAATGGCCTGGACCAAACTTGGACTAGACCAATTTCGCGATTCGTTGCGTGGTACATCCAGCCGGTGCGGGCGGGCGCTGGGGAGATGCGCGCGGGCGGACGGATTGGTCCAGCGAGCCAGGAATCGACGGCGTGCCCGCCGCCGGAGGGTTCCCGGGGCACGACGCCCGCCGTCCGGGCCACTCGCCCGGTCGCGCCGATCGAACCGCTCGCCCCGATCGAACCGCTCGCCCCGATCGCGTGGCTCACCCCGGTCACGCCGATGACGACTCCCGTGGATCGCCCCGGCATCCGAGTCACGGCGGTATGGACGGGGTATCGCTTCCCTTGCCCGGGCCACGGACCATACTGGTCGGGCCCTCATCACCCACCGAACGGTTCCATGGCCAAGAACAGCACCTCATCGACCACCGTCCCCGACACCGCGTGGCTCGGGCGGGGGCGTCACCTCGGGTCCGAGCCCGAGCGGGACGTCCGGCGCAACCTGATCGCCCTCAAGGCGGCTCGGGTCATCGACGACTTCCTGGACCTCGACCCGGTCGAGGCGGCGAAGTCCACCGACCTCTACCCCCGGGAGGCGTCCGCCGACCCCGGCCCCTCGGCCCGCCGTCTCTTCGAGGCGCGCTGGCGGGTGGCCGACGACGTCACGGTGCGGGCGCAGCTGACCACGTTCGACCCCGAGTCCCGCCGCGCCGAGCGCGACGGGGTCACCTGGGTCCTCGCCGCCGAGGCGGAGCGGGCGTGGGACGCGGGCTGGCTCTCCCCGGCCACCGTGTTCTGGCCGGACAGCGAGCAGGTTCCGTGGGACCACGAGATGGTGCCGGGCGTGCGTCTGCGGACGGCGAACCACCTGCCGAGGGACGACGACGAGTTGCGCCGCCTTCTGCGGGACTGCCCGCGGCAGAGCTGGGCCATCCACGTCCTGGTGCACGAGGCGATGACCCCGGACACCTTGGGGCGGCAGCCGATCACGGCGTTCCTGCCCCCGAGCCTGCGGCACCGGGTGGTCGAGCACCGGGCCACGCCGGACCAGGCGCTGACCGCCGACTTCGCGATGAAGCGCGCGCTGGGGGTGGGGATACCGCGCGGCGGCGCCGTCGTCCTGCCCACGGTGCCGGAGACACCCGGCTACGACGCGCAGCGCTTCACCGTACGCAACGTCTTCCTCGACGGCACGGAACCGACCGAACTCCTGGCCAGGATCACCGAGTTCGCCTCCCTCCCGCTGCCCATGCCGCCCGACGCCGAACAGGCCCTCACCCGGCTGCGCGAAGGCTGGCACCTGCTCACCTCCGACGAGGAGCTGGTCCACGCCCGGGCCATGGTCACCCGGTACGCCAAGTCGCTCGAGGCCATGACGGCGTCCTGCGACCTGTACCGGGAGGCCGCCGAGTCAGCGCTCGCCGCACTCGCCGAGGCGACCGGCGGTGACGGCGCCCCGCGGACGGCCCCGCCGGCGGCGGCCAAGCAGGACAGCTCGCCGCTGAAGTCCTTCACGAAGACGCTCGGCCTCTTCCGGGGCCCGGGCAAGTAGAGCCGGACGGAGGCCGGCAGCGCCCACGCGTTCGGTCTGACGCACGGGCGCTCAGGTCCGTCATCCGGGAACGGGCGACGGAGCTGCCACCCGATGGCCGCTGGAACCGCTGGACACCTGGAACACCTGGAGGGTTCGACGATGCGAAGCGCCTACGCGGGCGCACGGCGGCTGGTTCTCGGGGGCGCTGCCGTGCTCGCCGTTCTCCCGCTCGCGGCCTGCGGCCAGGCCGGGCCCCGCACCGACCCCCGGCCCTCCCTGACGGCACCGACCCCGACTGCCGCGGTCCCCGGAGCATCCTCCGCCGGCGACTTCCAGCGGCTGGAGCGCGCGTACGGGGCACGGCTCGGGGTCTACGCGGTCGACACCGGCAGCGGGCGGGAGGTGCTCCACAACCACACGGAACGGTTCGCCTACGCCTCCACGTTCAAGGCGCTGGCCGCCGCCGCCGTCCTGCGCTCCCACTCGCCGAGCGGAATGGGGAAGGTGATCCGGTACTCCGGGGAGCAGCCGGTCGACCACTCCCCCGTGACCGAGAAGCACGTCGAGACCGGGATGACGCTCCACGAGTTGTGCGACGCCGCCGTGCGCCACAGCGACAACACCGCGGCCAACCTCCTCTTCGACGCACTCGGCGGCCCGAAGGGCCTGGCAGCCGCGCTGCGGGAGGTGGGCGACACCACGACCGTCGTGGAGCGCCGCGAACCGGAGCTCAACCAATGGGCCCCCGGGGCCACACGGGACACCACCACGCCCCGCGCGATCGCCGGCGACCTGCGGGCCTTCGTCCTCGGAGACGCCCTCGGCCCCGCCGAACGCGCGCAGCTCACGACCTGGCTGCGGACCAACACCACCGGCGACGAGCTGATCAGGGCCGGAGTGCCGGCGGGGTGGGTGGTCGGTGACAAGAGCGGCGCAGGCGGTGACTACGGCGTCCGCAACGACATCGCCGTGCTGTGGCCTCCTGACGCCGCGCCCATCGTCATGGCGATCATGTCGAACCGGGGTACGGAGGAGGCCGATGACGACAACGGGCTCATCGCCCGAGCCGCCTCCGTGGCGGTCGCGGCACTGTCCTGACGGCGTACGTCACCGCCTCCACGACCTGCGGCGGGGCCACGAGCCTGCGGCGCTCCCCCGCCGTGCAGAGGCCGGTCCCGCGCACTGCCTCCCGTACCGACGCGTCACGCGCCGCCAGCGGCTGCGGTCGGCGATCGACCTGGCTGCGATGCCGATGACGGCACCGGTCCGTGTGGAGCGCACAGGCGCCCGGTCCATGGACCGCGGCCAGTCCGAGCCTCAGCACCGACGCCAGTGCCTTTCACTCGCCGTACGGCTCTTCCGTACGGCTCTCCCCTACGGCTCTCCCGCAAGGCCTCCCGTACGGCTCTCCCGCAAGGCCTCCCGTACGGCTCTCCCGTGGCCGGCCCCGGCCGGTGTCAGTGGCTCCTGGCACACTCCACGCCATGCCTGTCACGCTCACCTGCGCGCGCTGTGGCCGCGACTTCACCGCTCCGCCTTCCCAGGCCGGGAGGAAGTACTGCTCGCAGCCGTGCTTCCGGTCGCAACAGGCCGAGGACACCGCGTGGGTGACCCGCTCGTGCGGCCACTGCCACCGGGAGTTCCGGCTGCGGGGCAAGGCGGCGGCGGCGACGCGGGGTGCGTACTGTTCGCACACCTGCCGGCAGGCCGCGACGGGACGGCGGGCGCGGCGGTGCGCGCAGTGCGGCGCCGAGTTCTTCCCCAAGACGCCGAACAACCCGGTCGGCACCCTGCGCGGGCGGTTCTGCTCGAAGACCTGCTCGGGGTTGGCGCAGCGGACCCGGGTGGCGCGCTCGTGCCGCCAGTGCGGTGCCGGGTTCGAGGTCAAGGTCTCCCGTGTCGGGTCCGGCCGCGGGCAGTACTGCGGCCGGACCTGCCAGGCGATCGCCGAAGGCACCGAGGAGCGGTCCTGTCTGTCCTGCGGGAGCTCGTTCCGGGCGGTGCGGAGCGTGGTCGAGAAGGGGTGGGGCCTGTACTGCTCGCAGGCCTGCACCGCGCGTCGTGTCGCCTGCACGTGCCGGGTGTGCGGTGCCGCCTTCACCGTGAAGGAGTCGGTGGCGGCCGAGGGCGGCGGTACGTACTGCTCCGACGGCTGCCGCTCGATCGGCGCGCGGCGCCGGGTCGGCAAGCGGTGCCCCGTGTGCGAGGTCGAGTTCGAGGTTCCGGCGTCGCTCGGCCGGGTCAGGCGGACGTGTTCGAGGACGTGCAGGGCGACGTTCCTCGGCACGGATCCCGAGCGCCTCGCCGTTCTGGCCCGGGCGCGCCACGACCAGCTGTCCTCCCGTGCTCCGACCCGGCCCGAGCGGATCCTGTACGCCTTGCTGGACGACCTGGTCGCGGAGGACGACCGGGATCTGTCGTGGCAGGCGCAGTACCGCCTCGACCGGTGGACGGTCGACGCCGCCGTCCCCGCGCTCCGGCTCGTCCTGCAGGCGGACGGCGACTACTGGCACGGCCTGCGCCCGGAGTGGCGGGAGGACCCCCGGGTGCAGAGGAACATGGCCAGCGACGCCTACCAGAACCGGAAGCTGTCCGAGGCCGGCTGGCGCGTCCTCCGCTTCTGGGAGAGCGACCTGCTCCGCGCCCTCCCCGCCTGCGCGGACCGCCTGCGCGCCGCGCTCGCGCACGGCCCCGACGAGGACCCCGTTCGCGGTCCGGGTGCGTAGCCGGCTACCGCTGCCCGACCCGTGCGCGACCGGTCGCCCGGCACGGGGGCCCACCGGATCGTCCGGAGCCCGGGACGTCAGGGAACCGGTCGGTCCCGTTGCTCCGGGTCAGACGGCCCCGCGTGGGTCGAGCGGCAAGTGCCAGAGGTTGCGGCGGTGGGCCGAGTCGTACGTCGCGAGGAGCGGGGACGGCGGCACGGCCAGTACGGGGCAGGCGGCGTGCGCCTGGCAGTAGCGGGCCACCGAGGGGCGGACGAGGCGGCGCAGGGGACCGCGGGCCCCGGTGCCCACGACGAGGAGGTCGTCCGGGTCCTGGGCGGTGTCGACGAGTGCCACGCCCGGGGTGGCCCTGATGGTGAGGCCATGAAGCGGGGTGTCCGGGCGTCCGGGCCCGAACGCCGTGTCCAAGGCCTCGCGCAGCCGCTCGCGGGCGGCATCGCGGCACAGCCCCGGCACCGGGTCGTCGGCCACGTGACGGCCCCCGAATCCGCCGCCGGGTGCCTGCCAGGCCAGCACGGCCCACAACTCGGCCCGCCTCAGGCGGGCTTCCGCGGCAGCCCGGTGCAGGGCCGACAGACAGCCCAGGCTTCCGCTCACCCCGACCACTATCTTCGCCACGTCCCTCTTCCCCTCCCCCGCGTGGTGCGCCGCCCCCCGCGACGGCGCGGCTCCCGCGTCCTCCGTGGACACGCGGGTCCCATACAAGGACGCCGCCGGCGCTCCGGGGCCCCTCCCTGACGCGTTTCTGACAGCGCGGGGCCCGGCCATGACGCGTTTCTGACACCGTGGGCCGGACAGTGTCGGCCGCCGGCCGTCAGCGGGCCGTATGGCCGACGGAGTTCACCGTCAAGATCGCGTCAGGGCGGGTCCCGAGGAGCGGCGGCGGGAGCATAGCTTCGGTGGTCCGCCCGGAGCGCCCCGGCGTTCCGGGCGGCGCGACCCGCCGTTCGAGGCTCCTCAAGGAGGGCCCCATGTGCCTGTTCACGTACGACAACGACCCCGAGCCCGAGGAACGGGACACGGCCGGACCCCTGTACGTCCCGGTCCGGCCGGGATCGGCCGAGGTGGCCGTACGGATGTTCCGTACCCCCCTGGGCGTGCGCACCGCGGTCGGATTCACCACCCACGACCGGCTCGCCGAGACGCTCGGAGCGGACCAGCCCTGGGTGCGGCTCGACGAGGCCGTTCTGCGGGTGATCTCCGCGCCCGTCGGGGCGGCACTGGTGACGGTCGACCCGACGCTCACGGCTCCTCAGGCCACCGGATCCCCGGCCCCCTTCACGCCCTCCGTGGACTCGGTGGACTCGGTGTACTCCGTGAGCTCCGTGAGCTCCGTCGTCGTCTCGGACGCGGAGGCCGCCGGGGGCTCTGTTCGGTCCACGGCGGCCTGAGAGAGGCGGGGCCGGGGACGCCCGCCGCTCAGCCGGCCGGCAGTTCCCTCCCCGTTCTCCCTTCCCGCTCCACCATCGCCCGGAAGCTGCCCGCGGGGCGTCCCGTGACGCGCTGGACGGCGTCGGTGACCCGGTCCTCCGACCCTTGGGCGATGGCGCGGTCCATGTCGGCCAGGAGGGTGGCGAACTCCCGTGGCATCAGCGCGGCGAGGCGGTCGCGCAGGTCTTCGTAGGACAGCGGGCGGTGGGTCACGGTCCTGCCGGTGGTCTCGGTGAGGACGGTGGCGATGTCGTCGTGGCTGAGCGCCTCGGGCCCGGTGAGGACGAGGTCGGAGCCGGGGGCGTGCTCGTCGGTCAGGGCGTGTACGGCGACGGCGGCGATGTCCTCGGCGTCGACGAAGCCGATCCGGCCGTTGCCGGCGGCGGTCCTGAAGGTGCCCTCGGTGCGGATGCTCTCGGCGTGGAGGTGGCTGCCGGTGAAGTTCTGCATGAACCAGGACGGCCGCAGGACCGCCCACTCGTCGAAGAGGGCCGGGAGTTCCCGGTGCACCGTCCCGACGGCGGGGCCGCCCGCCGGGATCGACGAGGCGCTCAGGAGGACCGCTCGCCGCACCCCCGAGGAACGGGCCCGGCGCAGGAAGGGGAGGACCACCGCCGCCGGGTCGGGATCGCCGACGGGCGGGATCACGTAGAGGCGGTCCACGCCGTCGAGCGCGGCCCCGTGGGTGCCGGAGTCGTGCCAGTCGAAGGCGACGGGCTCGGCGCCCGAAAGCGTGGTGGCCCTGCGGCTGGCCGCCTTGACCCCGTGGCCGGCGGCCACCAGTCGCGCGGCGACGCGGCTGCCGGTGGTCCCCGTGGCACCCGTGACCAGGACGGCGGGGCCGCCCGCGGCGGTCATCGTCCGGTCCCGGCGTTGTCGGCGGCGGTGTCGGGGGCGGTGCCGGCCGTGACGGCGTTGGCGGCGTTGGCGGCGTTGGCGGCCGCGGCGGTGCCCGCGCCGGGATCGGAGCCGAAGCCCGCGCCCGCGTCGGCCTCCAGGGCCGTGAGGGGGTTCCAGTAGTCGCGGTACGACGTGATGCGGCCCTCCTCCACGGTGACGACGGCGACGTACGTCATGTCGAACGGGGCTCCGGTGCGCACCAGTCGTCCGACGCCGCGCATCTCGACCACGATGGTCCGCGGATCGTCGGTCCGGTGGACGCGCAGGTCGCTCTCGGGGAAGTCGTGGAGGGCGATGTGTTCGGGATAGGGCCGCATGTAGTCGCCGACGGCCGCCCGCCCCTCCAGCCGTCCGGGGCGGCCCGGCGGCGCGAACGGGAACTCCATCACCCCGTCGTCGGCCCACAGGTCCACCCACCCGGCGATGTCCTCGGCGAGCAGAAGCCGCAGGCCGTGGCGGAACAACTCCTCGGGGGAACGGGAGGTCGTCTCGGACAGGGGTGTGGCCAGGGGCATGGGTGTCCTCCACCTCGTAGAATGTGGACCCGGGGTCCGCTTTCGACGATACGGACCCTGGGTCCGTTTTTCAATCGCCGATGGGAGGGCACCATGCCCGAGCGCCAGCCCCGCAAGGACGCCGCCCGCAACCGACAGGCCGTCCTGGAGGCCGCCGACGCCCTCTTCACCCGCTCCGGCAGCGCCGAGGACCTCACGATGGCCGAGATCGCGACGGCGGCCGGCGTCGGCAAGGGCACCCTCTTCCGCGCCTTCGGCGACCGCGCCGGGCTCCTCCGCGCCCTGTACGAGACGCGGCTCGAACCGCTCCGGGAAGCCGTGACGGCAGGACCCCCGCCCCTGGGAACCTCGACTCCGCCGCGGGAGCGTGCGGTCGCCCTGCTGGACGCCATGCTGTGCTTCAAGCTCGACAACCGCCCCCTCGCGCTGGCCCTGGAGGAGAGCGGCAGCGGCGGGCCGTACGGGGCGGAGCAGTACGGACGTTGGCACGCCCTGCTCCGGGACGTACTGGAACAGGTCCCCGGCCTGCCCCATCCCGGGTTCACGGCCCACGCCCTCCTCTCCGTCGTGCGGGCCGACCTCGTCGAGCACCTGGCCGGCCGCGAAGGCGTACCGCGCGAGCAGCTGAGGGACCGACTCGCCGACTACGTCAGGGGCGTCGTGAACCGGGGAGGCGCGGCGAGGTAGCACCGAGCAGCCCGAACACCGACCCGCCCCCGGGGCGCCACACCGGCGTCACTTGATGCCCGTGTCACCCAGGGTCTCCAGCACCTGGCGCAGACCCTCGGCGGTCCTGTCGACGAGGTCGCGGTCCACGTCGGCGAGCAGCTGCGCGTAGTTCGCCAGGTGGTCGGCGAAGGCGGCCCTGGTGACCTCGTGACCGTGTTCGGTGAGGCGGATCTTGATGGTGCGCCGGTCGTCCCCCTCGCGCACCCGCTCGACCAGACCCTTGGCCTCCATCCTGTCGATGCGGTTGGTGATCGCTCCCGAGGTCACCATGGCCGCCTTGAGGAACGCTCCGGCGGTGAGCGTGTACGGCGGCCCCGAACGCTGCAGCGTGGTGAGCACGTCGAACTCGCCGTGCTCCACTCCGTGCGCGGCGGCCGAGGCCTTGGCGGACTTGTCGACCACCCGGGCCAATCGCTGGATCCGGCCCAAGAGCTCCACCGGCCAGAGGTCCTCCACCAGGTCGGGGCGCTCCTCGGCCCACTGGCCGATGATCGCGTCCACGGCATCGCTCATCGCCGCCACTCCTCTCCATGTTCATCTTCTCAACGTTAAGACACTTGACGTTGAAAGATCAGAGCTGCTTTTATCTCAACGTTGAGATTATCAAGGCTGAACGACAGGAGCACGCCGATGCCCGGGCTCGCCCGCCACCTCCCCGGACCCACCGCCGAACACGCCCAGGCACCCGCCCCCTCAGCCGGAGGGACTGCCGCCCCACCACGCCAAGTCCCGGCTTTCTGGCTCGCGTTACTCGCCACCCCGGTCGCCGCGAGCGCCAACAGCCCGGTCCTGATCCTTCCCGACATGGCCGGCTCGCTCGGCATCCGTACGGCGACGGCGACCTGGCTCGTCACGGTCTTCGCCTGGGCCATGGCCGTCGGCACCCCGCTCATGGCGGGCCTGCTGCGGCGCCGCGGCCTCGGCACCACGCTCCGGCTGAGCGCGGCGCTGATCGTGGCCGGCACCGCCGTCGTCGCCGTTGCGCCCTGGCTGCCGGTCGCCATGACGGGCCGGGCGGCGCAGGCGGTGGGCGGGGCGGGCCTGATCACCGCGGCGATGAGCCTGGCGGGCTCGGTCCGCCGCATGGGAGTGATCACGGCGGGCTTCGGGACGCTGGGTGCGGTCGGCCCGCTGCTCGGTTCGGCCGTCGCGGGCGCGACCTCCTGGCGGGTGTCCCTCGCCGTCGGCGCCGTCGCCCTCCTGGCCCTGCCGGCCGTCATGCGCCGCGCCGACCTGTCCGCACCCCCGCGCAGCACCCCCTTCGACGGGCGGGGCGCCGCCCTCCTGGTCCTGACCGCGACGGCCTTGGTGCTCGTCCCCCGCTACCCGCTCCCGGCCGTCGCCGCCTCGCTGCTGACGGGCGCGGTCCTGGCCCTGCACATCCGGTCCCACCCCACGGGCTTCGTCCCCGCGGCGCTGCTGCGCAGCCGCGCCTTCGTCCTCTCCGCCCTGCTCGCCTGCACCTTCGCGACCTCGTACTTCACCCTTCTCTTCACCGTCCCGCAGCTGCTGCGCGACCGCACGGACTGGACGACCTCCACGATCGGCACCGGCCAGCTGGTGGCACTCCTCGCCGGCTCGGCGCTCTCCATGGTGCTGGCCGCCGCCTCGTCCCGACTGGGCCGCCCGCGGGTGCTGACGCTCCTGCTCACCGTCGGAGCGCTGGCCCCCCTCACCGCCGTACTGACCCCCTGGGCACCGCTGCTCCTGCTCGTCGCGACGCTCGCCGTCTTCACCACGAGCGCGGGCCAGGCCACGCTCGCGGTCTACGCCACCCAGGCGGCGCCGGCCGCTCAACGCCCCACGGCGATCGGCCTGTTCAACCTCTGCTACCAATTGGGCGGCGCCTTCGGACCGGCTGTCGCGGCCCTGATCACGCTCGGCGCCTGACGCCCCCCGTCCCAAGTCCCCTTCCCTCTCTCCCTCCTCCACTCTCAGGAAGTCACCCATGAACGAGAACGCACCCACCGAGCCCACGACCACGACCGTTCCCCCTCTCGCCGCGATGCTCACCCGGCACGCCGATGCCGAGACCTGTGCCGACCCCAGCAGCGTCATGACCCTGCTGGCCGAATCCGGCGGCGCCGACGGCGCCGGGGGCGGATTCACGAGCTACCGGTCCACCTTCGCCGCGGGTGCGGCAGGTGCACCCGCCCACTTCCACACCCGCGCGTCCGAACTCTTCTTCGTCATCAGCGGCGCCCTGCAGGTCCTGGTGGGCGAAGAGGTCACCGTGCTCGAGGCGGGCGACTTCCTCGCCGTTCCGCCGCACACCCCGCACGCCTTCGCGGCCGCCCCGGGCCGCGAGGCGGACGTCCTGTTCGTCTTCACCCCCGGAATGGGCAGGTTCGACTACCTGCGCCTGCTCGGCCGGGTGATGCGCGGCGAGGCGGACCCGAAGGAGATCGCCGAGTCCTCGGAACGCTACGACAACCACTACGTCGACAGCCCGGTCTGGCGCGCGGCCCTGGAGCGTTCCGCATGATCGACGCCACACCCCGGATCCGGGTGGCCCGGCGCGTGTCCGACCGGACGGTCGTTGCCGCCGTGCGATCGTGGCGGTGTGGCGCATTCCGAAGGTGAGAAGGGCCGGCACGGGGTCGGGCTGACGCTGACGTCCGCGGCGTTCCTGTTCCTGCTGCTCCGGCTCTTCGCCGTCGCCGGATACGAGTGGCACACCGCCTTCGCGGTCCTGCACACCGTCGACCTGAACGACAGCCTCGGCATCGTGCTGGGCACGGTGATGGCCAGCTCGGTGATCTCGGCCGTGTTCATCGCGGCGCTCACCCCCGTCGCGCTCGTCAGCCTCCTGGAGAGCCGGCGGGGCTTCGAGGAAGCCAAGCGGCGGGAGCGGGAAGGCGCCGAGCACAGGGCACCGGATCTCACCGGCACGGTGCTGCTGACGATCCTGCTGGTGATGATGGTCGCCTACCTGTGGAGCTTCGACGCCTGGTGGCTGCCGCTCATCGCGGCCGCCACCACCGTCGTGTACTTCGCCCTCGCACACGGCGCCCGAGCCGAGGGGAAGCGCCGGCGGGCCGCCCTCTGGGCCGGCCGCCACCTCGGCGTGCTGCTCCTCGTCGGCCTGCTGGTGGGCGCGGCCACCAGCAGGACTCCCTGGGTGCCGCTGGAGGAGATCGGCCTGCGCGACGGGGCGGTGCTGCGCGGGTACGTCATGCAGGACGAGCCCGGGTCCTTGAAGGTGCTGACCGAGAAGGACCGGGACTTCCTCATCCTCATGGACCCCGACGTGGCCTCACGCGAGGAACTCGGCCTGCACTGACCGCCCCCGGCCGCCACACACCACGCCGCGTCATGACGCATCCCGCATCACACGCGTCACGCCGTCGCGTCGGGCCCCGCCAGCTGCTCCGCGAGCTCCTTCTCTCTCTCCTCCGACAGCGAGGTCTTGAGGACGGTCCCGCCGAAGGGCGCCATCGCCGCGGCGAACCGGGCCTCGGTGACCTCGGATGCCATGACGACCACGGCCGCCGAACCCGGGCTGAGCAGCTCCTGGACCTTGCCGCGGAACCTGCCGTCCACGCCCATCTGGTTGAGCTTGCCGATGAGGCCGCCGACCGCGGCACCCACCACGCCCATCACCGGAGTGAGGATCACCATGCCGAAGACCATGCCCCACAGCGCCCCGGCCGTCGCCGAGAGGGCCACCTCCTCACTCCTCGCCGGCGTGTCCACATGGGTCGTGCCGTCCTCGTCCACGGTGACGACCGCCAGGCCGGCCAGGTCGACGACCTGGGCGTCCTTCAGCTTCCGCACCTCCGCGAACGCCTTGCGGGCGACCGCGTGATCCTCGTAGCCGAGGACGATGAGCTCGGACATCCGTCTCTCCTTCGGGTCTCAGTACCGCAGCACCCCGGCGATGCGGCCCCGGCCGTCGAGGGAGTCGTCGGGCACGAAGCGCACCTCGGCTCCCCGTTCCAGGGCCTGCTCGACGATCTCGTCGACCATGTCGTCCCTGGCTCCGGCCTCTGCGGCGTCCGCGGGCTCCAGGTGGCCGCCCTCGTCGCGTACGACCGTCCGGTAGTGCTCCTCGACGGCGAGCAGCCGCATCCTGCCGTCCTTCACGGCCTGCCACACCTCGTCGATGCCCCCGGCGTACTCGTGCCGGCCCCGTGCGGCGTCCAGCTCGGCGACGACGGTGGCCGTCGCGGCGGCCTCGCGTGCGGTGCGGACCGGCTCGACGGCGCCCCAGACGGAGGCGGCGGGCCCGGCGGCGAGTCCGCCGTGCTCGATGGTCAGGGTGTCGGGGCCCGTTGAACCGAGGTCCGCGAGCAGCGCGAGCGCGGCCGACGACCCGAGCACGTAGAGCGGGCGGGGTTCGGAGGCCAGCACGACCCGCAGCTTCTCGTGCGCCTCGCGCAGGAACTGGCGCGTGGCCTCGTCCTGGAAGGTGCTGGGGAGGTCGCCGATGCGCTCCTTGCGCTCCGCGTCCGGGTCTTCGAGGCTGCGGGAGAGCGGGAAGCCGTCCCCGGTGTGCTCGGAGGCCCGTTCGGCGCCTCCGTCCCACAGCGAGACCCGGTCGGCGGCCACCGCCAGCACCCAGTACGGCTGCTCGGCGGCCTGCGCGGCGACGAGGTTGCGGGTGAGGAAGGTGTCGGCCAGGACGACGCGTTCCGGGACCTCCCGGGCCACCGACCACACGTGGTGCTCCCCCGGCGCGACGAAGACCACGAGGCCGTCCTCGGCGTGGACCAGGTCGATCTCGGCCTCGGCCCGGCGCAGCTGGTCGAGGACGTCCGCCCGCCGCTCGCGCGACACCGCCGGGTCCTCGTGGACCGCCTTCTCCGCCTCCGCGATGAGATTGCGCAGCCGTACGGGATCCTGGGTGTTGTCCGGTTCGCGCCGGTGCGTCGGCATCACCAGGGACAGGGCGGGGTACGGCCGGGGCTGCCGCAACTTCGCGAGCGTGACCGGCGTGAGGACGGGATCCATGGGATGGCCTTCCTTGCGGGTTGCTTCCTTGCGGGCTGCGTCCGTCGGCTGCCATGGCCTGTGCCGGAATCCGGAAACGGCACCGGCACCGGCATCCGTACGGGTGTCGATCAGCGGTTGGCCCGTGTCCCTCCCGTCCTCGTCGCCGGGGATGCCTTCAGGCACGTACCGCTGTCGCTACAGCCGCCACAAGATCTCATACTGCCCCCGCGGGTCCCTCCGCGCGACCGGGGCGGGAGCGCCGGCGCGGGGCAGGCCGGGCACCGCCACGGCGGCCCCTGGTTCAGGCCGGACGCCCGAGCATCGCCAGCCGGCTCGCCGTGCGGTCCAGGTCGCGGGTCAGGACCGGGCCGTCGGGGAGGGCCGTCAGCGGGTCGGCGCCGATGAGGACCAGCCGGACGTCCCGGTCGCAGGCGACGTCGACGAGGTTCGCGAAGCGCTGGCGTCCGTCGGCGGAGGCCTCGGCCAGCGGCGGTACGCCGTCGAGGACCAGGGTGCAGAACCGTTCGGCGAGCGCCAGGTAGTCGGACACCGCCGTCGCGGTCTCGCACAGCGCGTCGAAGCCGAGCCAGACGAGTTCGCCGCGCACCGCCCGGGCCGGCAGCTCCCGCAGGTGGGCCGGGACAGTGGTGGCCTCGGCGGGAGACGGCAGGGCGAGGCCCGCGTCCGCCGGCGCGGTGCCGCCCGGCGGCAGGCACAGGCCCGTCGCGAACCGCCGTCCACCGTCCCGCGACCGGGGCGCCGCGAGCCGGCGGAAGTCCACCGGACCCGAGACGTCGAGGACGTCCATCCGCTGTTCGATGAGCTGGATGGTGGGCTCGAAGAGGTGGTGGTAGAGCGGGTCCGGCATGAGGCCGGCGGGCGGGTAGTTGGAGGTGGTGACCAAGGTGATCCGGCGGTCGAGGAGCGTCCGGAAGAGGCGGGCGATCAGCATCGCGTCGCCCGCGTCGTGCGCGTGGAACTCGTCGAAGACCAGGACCTTGCTGTCCCCGATCAGCTCGTCGAGAGCGCTGTCGACGGCGCTCTGCCCGTCGCGGCGAGCGCCCGGCGCGGTCACTCCGTCGTGCAGCCGCCGGAAGAAGTCGTGGAAGTGCAGGCGCCGCTTGCGCTCGGTGGGCAGCCCCTCGTAGAACGTGTCCACCAGCCAGCTCTTGCCCCGCCCCACCGGGCCCCAGACGTACAGGTCGCGCGGCGGCTTGGGGAACGTCCAGGCGGGCCGGGCGAGTTCGGCCGCCAGCCGGGCCAAGCGCTCGACGGCGGCCTCCTGGGCCGGGGCGACCGCGAATCCTCGCCGCGCCGCGGCCTGGTGGAAGTGGCGGCGCATGGCCTGCTCGTGCTGGGGCACCGGTCTGGTCGTCCCTTTCGTACGCGGGCTGGGAGGGCGGAGGGTGGGAGGGATGCGGGTCAGGTCGTTCAGGTCGGACCTGCCCGTACGTCGGGCCCGCACGTCAGGCACGTACGTCAGGCCCGTAGGTCAGGCCCGTAGGTCGCGGTCACTGGGCGAGACCGGCGCGGCAGGGCCCATGGGAGTCCGCACGACGGCCAGGCTCGTCCGGTCGACGGCCAGGCTCGTCCGGTCGACGGCCAGGGTGTCCGGGGTGACCAGGCCGCCGACGACGGCTTCGCCCGCGGCGCGCGCGGATGCGGTCGGACACGCCCGTCGAGGTGACGAACTCCCGGTACGCGGCGGTCGTCACGTGGAACCCGCCCGGTACGGGCAGCCCCGCTCGCGCCGGCTCGGAGAGAGCCGCTCCCTTGCCGCCCGCTGCCTCCAGCGTCGCCGCGGCAGCGTCCAACGGCAGCACGAACTCCATGACCCGACCCCCGCATCGGCCTCCACGAAAGGATCATGATCGCACCGGAACCGGCCGCGCGCACGGGTTTCCGCGTGGTGCCCGTCGTGACAAGGGCCCGCACCCGTACCCGCACCCGTACCTGCGCCCGTGCCCGCCACCGGACAGGTGGCGGGCACGGGTATGCCTCAGGCGGTCACGTCAGGTCGCCGCGGATCAGGCCCTCTTGGCGCGTGTGGCGCACGCTCCGTAGCCCTCGTCTCCGTATCCCTGGTCACCGTAACCCTGGTCGCCGTATCCCTGGTCGCCATAGCCTCCGTCGCCGTAGCCGGTGGGCTCGCACGGGTTCTCGTCGCGGCTGTTCTGCAGCCGCACGGTCACGACCTCGTGCTCGGCGCTGACCACGTACGGACCCGTGACCGGGTCGGCCGGCAGGACGTAGCCGTCCGGCACCGCGGTCTCACGCAGGTAGTACGTGCCGTGCTCCAGGTCGCCGAAGGAGCACAGGCCGGCCGCGCTCGTGGTGCACGGCGTGCCGACGCGGGTGTCCGGGTCGGTGCCGGTGGCCTGGAGTCCGGCGCGGCCGTTGGTCTCCTCCCACAGCTCGAACGTCGCACCGCGCAGCGGCGCGTCGCTCTTGGCGTCGGTCTTGAGGAGCATGACCTTGCCCCTGTCCTGCGGGGTCGGGGACTTCCGGTTGGCGGCGGTGACGGAGACGCCGGCGGTCGCGTTCTCCTCGGTCAGGACCAGCGGACCGAAGACCGGCTGGGCCGGCAGCTCGTAGCCGGACGGAGCGGCCGTCTCCTGCCAGTAGTACGTCCCCACCTCGACGGTCCGCGTGCACACACCGACCGCGTCGGTCACGCACGCGCCCCCGACCTGGGTGTCGGGGTTCGCACCGCCCGTCTGCAGGCCGGCGACGCCGTTCGTCTCCTCCCACAGGCGGAACGTCGCACCGGGCAGCTTCGCGCCCGTCTCCGCGTCGGTCTTGACCACCTTCACCGCGCCCTTCGTGGGCACGACCGGGGTCGCCGTGTTCTCGGCGGTGACGGAGACGCCGGCGGACGCGTTCTCCTCGGTCAGGACGAGCGGGCCGAAGACCGGCTGGGCCGGCAGGTCGTACCCGGGCGGGGCGGCCGTCTCCTCCCAGTAGTACGTCCCCACCTCCACGGTCCGGGCGCACTCGCCCTCGGCGCTGGTCACGCAGGTGTCGCCGATCTGCGTGTCGGGGTTCGCGCCGCCCGTCTGCAGGCCGGCGACGCCGTTCGTCTCCTCCCACAGGCGGAACGTCGCACCGGGCAGCACGGCGTCCGTGTCCGCGTCCCGCTTCACCACCGTCACCTCACCCCTCGTGGGGGTGGTGTCGCCGCAGTCGGGAAGGTTGCCGTTGAAGGGGTAGGCGTGGAACTCCTGGCCGCCGCCACCGGTGGCGGAGCTGGTGTGGGTGACCGAGCCGGTGGTGAAGAAGCGGCCGTTGATGCCGGGCAGGGTCACGGTCGTCATCGAGGACTGCTCGCCCATGAGGAAGCTGCCCTGGAACTGGCCGGTGCCGTGCAGGCCGATGGCCGTGGCGTCGGGGAAGTTCCACAGCAGACGTCCGCGGTAGGCGTTGAGCGGGTCGGCGTCATCGTCGAGGCCGCCGCTGTAGGTGTTGATGGTGCGGTTCGCGCCGAAGACGTTGACCAGGATCGTGGCTCCGGCGGGGATGCCGGCGAAGACGACGCCCTGCTGGCCTCCGCTGGTGGACGCGATGTCCGCGTCGACGTTGAAGACCTGGAGGGCGGAGGCTCCGTCGCCCGTGAAGAGGGTCTGGAAGTTCTGGTTGACGACCGTGCCGGTGGGGGTCCGGGGCTGCCCGTCGACGCGGGCGTAGCAGCGGCTCGCGGTGGTCAGCTGGTCGCGGAGTCCCGCGTACGGGGTGATGGCGTTGGCGTCCTGGACCAGGGTGCCGGTGACGTTCCCGGTGACGGTGCCCGCGTGGCGTACGGTCCCGGTCTCGGTGAGGATGCCGCCGGTCGTCTCCAGCCGCTGTCCGGTGGCGATGGTGACGTCGCCGCCGGTGGTGAGGAAGTCCGCGTCCTTGGGCGGGACGACCCGGGAGCCGACGCCGACGATGCCCAGGTTGTACAGGCCTCCGGCGGTGGCGTCCTTGTTCTGGTCGAAGTCGTCCAGGACCACGACGCGCCCCTCGGCCTCGGCCGCCCGGCCGCGGACGAGGTAGTCGTTCCCCACGAAGATGTTGATGCCGGCGTCACGGCCCGCGAGGGGCCCGTTGCCGACTTCGGGGAACGGGTCGGGGCAGCTTCCCGGGATGCACGGACCGAGCCCGCCGGGCAGCGGCGCCGCGAGCGCGGTGGAGCTCGCCGGCCCCAGGAGCAGGGCGGGGACGGCCGCGAGGGTGACTGCACAGGAGAGCCCGGCCGAGACGGCTCTCCTCCGGGGGCGCCGAGAGCGCCGCGTCGTGTGGTGTCTCATGCGGGGAGTCTTGGCCCGGGGACCTCGGGCCACCATTCGCGGAGCCCCGTTTTGGGCCGCTCAGGGAACGCGCTCACCGACAGGCGTGAAGCCCGACCGCCGAAAGGAGTATCGCGGAACCGCCCTGGTGGGAGGGGGCGCGTACCCGCCCGGTCCGGCGTCGGCGCCCGTGACGCGCCCGCCCTTGCCGGCTGCCGTCAGATGTCGAGCATGAGCTGCAGCAGCTCGCGCAGGGACTCGCGCTGCGGCGTGCTGAGGCGGTCGAGCGGCGCGGAGGCGAAGGGCATGCGGGCGCGCAGGTCGGCGGTGACGGTGCGGCCGGCCGTGGTGGCGGCGACGAGCTTGACGCGGCGGTCGCCGGGGTCGGGGCGGCGCTCGACCAGGCCGCGGGATTCGAGCCGGTCGATGATCACGGTGACGTTGGAGGGCTCCGTGTGGAGGCGCTCGGCGATGCGGCGCATGGGGAGCGGTACCTCGACGGCCAGCAGTGCCTTGGCGTGGAGCGGGGTCAGGTCATGGGTGGCCGCCGCGGTCTCGGACTCCTGGGCGTAGCGGCGGTTGACCGCCGCGAAGAGGCCGACGATCTCCTTGGTCAGCTCATCTGATGACTCGGACATGGAGGGCAGTCTAACGATGTGCTTGACACGGTGAAATATCGCGCGCCATAGTTATGAATCATATTAGTTATGAGCGATAAGTAAGGATGCGGCATGACCACCCCCGCGACCATCCCCACGGCCACCCCCAGAACCGTCCTCGTCACCGGCACCTCCTCCGGCATCGGCCTGGCCACCGCCGTCACCGCCGCCCGGGCCGGCTGGCACGTGATCGCCACGATGCGGGACACCGCGAAGGCGGGCGCCCTGCTCGCGGCGGCCGACGAGGCCGGCGTCTCCGTCGACCTCCGGGCTCTGGACGTGACCGACCCCGCGTCGGTCACGGCGTGCCTGGCCGGCCTGGACCGGCTGGACGCCCTGGTCAACAACGCCGGCGCGGGCCACGTGGGCACCCTGGAGCAGGAGAGCGTCGACGACGTGCGCGCCGTCATGGAGGTCAACTTCTTCGGCGTCCTGAACGTCACGAAGGCCGTCCTCCCCCTCCTGCGTCAGAGCAAGGGACGGGTCCTGACCGTCACCAGCGTCGGCGGCGTGGTGGGCCAGCCCTTCAACGAGGCCTACTGCGCGGCCAAGTTCGCGGTCGAGGGCTTCATGGAGTCCCTCGCCCCGGTCGCGGCCACGGCCGGCGTCTCCGTCAGCGTGGTCGAACCGGGGGCGGTGGCGAGCGAGTTCGTCAGCAACGTGGGCCTCCCCGCGGACGCCCTGGAGCAGGCCGGTCCGTACGCGCCCGCCCTGTCCGCGTACCTGGAGCGCACCAGCGGCGCCTTCGCCTCCGCGCAGACCTCCCAGGACGTCGCGGAGCGGATGGTCGACCTCCTCGACGCCGAGCGCCCCGCCTTCCGCCTCCTCACCTCCGACGCCGCCCGCGCCTTCGCCGGGGTGAAGCTCGCCGACCTCGACGGGTCCGCGGTCCAGAACCTCACGGGCGGCTGGGTCCGCTGACGGGTTACGGGGCGTCCGTCACGGGTGGGGCCGCGCGCGGCGCACGGCGGCGCAGCTCGCTGGGGGTGCGTCCGGTCCAGCGGGTGACCGCGCGGCGCAGCGCCCGGGCGTCGGCGTAGCCGTTCTCGGCGGCGATCGCGTCGGTGGTGCGGTCCGTGGTCTCGAGCAGGCGGGTGATGCGCTCGCGGCGGGCCGTCTCGAGTTCGGCGCGCCAGGTCGTGCCGTGTGCGTCGAGGCGGCGCTGCAGGGTCCGGCCGCCCAGGGTCATCCGGCGCGCCAGCGCGGCGAGGGTCAGCTCCTGGCCCCCTTCCTCGACGGCGCCCCTGAGGACCGTCCGGAACAGGTCCAGCCAGTCGTGCAGCGGAATGGCGCGGGCGAGGCCCTGTTCGGTGTCCCGGCGCAGGAGGGCCGAGAGACCGGGCTGGGCGTACGGGCCCGGCGCCCGCAGGTCGGCGGTGCGGAACGTGATCGAGCCGACCGGCCGCTCGAAGTCGATGACCCGGGTGCCGAAGAGCCCGGCCAGGGTGTCGTGGCGCTGCGGGGCCTGCGCGGCCAGGGCGGCGCGGACCGGGGCGATCGACCGCTGCCGCGCCTCGCACCGCCGCCGCCAGACCACGCCGAGTATGTAGGACCGGACGGCGTTGGCCGCTTCGTAGCCCAGGTCGGCGTCGTTGACGTGGCTGATGGTGACCTCGTCCCCGTCGTCGTCGACGAGGAGGGTGTGGCTGCGGACGTCGCCGGCGGCGGCGAGGTAGCGGGCGCCGTCCTGGATGCCTTCGAGCGGCGTCACGGCCGAGGTGATCAGGTAGTCCCACACCCCGAGTCGGCCGAGACTCGACTCCTGCGTCATGACGGCGGCCACCTCGGCCCAGGGCGCCCTGGTCGTCATCAGCTCCCAGATGCGCCCGTTCGTGGCGGACGGCGTGCGGTACCGGTTGTCGTTCAGCTGCGCGGGCGCCAGCCCCAGGAGGTCGGTGCCCGCGCTCTCCCGGATGCCCAGCAGGGAGGCGCTGTGGAGCATCAGGCGGGTGAAGGACGCGGGCTTCGTGCCGGGGTGGGTCCGCGATGCCGGAAGGGGTTCGGGGAGGGCGGTGCCGCAGGGCGCCATCGGGTCGCTCATGCCGCCCGCCGGCCCTTCGCGCGCGGCGCCGTCGTCACCGCCACCGCCACCGCCTCCACCTCGCGGCCGTGCCGTGTGCACCTCGATCGCGTCATGACTCTCCTCGTACGGGGGCGCCCTGTGATCTTCACGGAGGCGGACCGCTGCGCTGCCGGGGTCGCCTGGTTCTCGGCCCCGGCCGGTCCCGGCACCCCCGTACGGCGCGGCAAGGTGCATCCTCCGGTCCCGCTCGCGATGCTCACGTTCTCGATCCCGTTCATCATGGTCTTCCCCGAGCTGCCGAGTGAGGCAACGGCTCGAACCGGACACGTATCGGGCGGGAGACTTCACCCATGGCGCAAGGATCTCGTCGTACAGCAGCCTGAAAGGCTACGGGCGCCACTCCTCCCGGTAGGCGCGGTGTTCGGCATATGACTGGGCTAGAACGCGCAGCGCGTACGCCACGCCCTCCGAGCGGGGGTCCGAGGGGTCCATCGCCGCGTATTCGCGGGCCAGTTGCTCGGTGAGGTCGAGCATGGGCAGATGGCTGTCGAGAAGGGCGTCGCCGCCCAGCGTGTCGGCCACGTAGGCATAGGCGTGGTTGTCGTCCATGATGCGTGCGACGAGGAACTCCACAAGATCGTCCATGCGGCCATCTTCGCGACCAAGGTGCTGCGCCCGTCAAGCGACTTGGGTCCGCTGGACGTTCCCCCGAGCTGAATCCGCCCGCCACGAGTCATCCGGCGGTGGGGCGCCGGTGATCCGGGTGTGTGTCTGGGGGGGGCGGGGTGGTGCAGTCCGCGGGGCCGCCGCGCGGCGCCAGGGGCCGCCGCCCCGCCCCGGGGAGCTCGTCCCCAGGAGGGATCGGCGCTCCTCCGCCTGCGGACTCGCCCCCCGGCAGGCACCGCCGGTCAGGCGGGGCCGCCCTCGACTGGCGGCGTCCCGTCCCCCCCTCGTGATCCGCCCGACCCATGAGTCCTGTGTCAAGGGGGACCACGTCACGTCGATATCGATGCCGTGCCAGGCGCGGGTGAGCTCTGCCAGCGGCGTGAAGACGCGCTCCTGCACGTCTTCCGGCAACGCGTCGCACGGCAGCGGAACCTTGCCGCACACGCCGCTCCCGTCGTCGGCGGCGACCGTGTAGGGCCACTCCTTCGCGCCCGTCAAAAGAATGATCTCCCTCGGCACGCCTAGGGACGGTTTCTTCCTCGCCTTGCTTCGTCTCGCCACGACACCATTCAACATCGCCGCACGCATCGCGACCGTCCTCGGCGTGCTCTGCCCGATCTCAGCCGGGTGCGGGTGCGCCACGCACTACGGCCCCGGCGCGCTCGCCGTCGACACGTGCACGGTCGACCGCCTCGACGCGTACGGCGGCGTCGTGCCGAACTCGACCACCGTCACCGCACCCTCCGGCTGCCCGGAGCCCGGGGTCACCCCACCGGAGCCACATCCGCCCACAGGGCGACGGCGTCGGGCGAGAGCGGTACGAGCGACCCGGCGCCCGGCGCATCGCCGGCTCCCGCGCCCGCGACCCCGTCCCACCACACGCCCTGCCCAGGCGTCAGAACGGCACCGCCCGCACCCGCGCGCCACCGTCCCCTCAGCACGTACAGCAGGCCCGCGTGCCCGGCGGGCGGCGCGACGGGACCCGTGGGCCGCTCCACCCGTGCCGCCCACCCACCCCGCCGCACCATGATGTTCAGGACCCGGCACGGCCCGCCCGGCAGCGCGGCGTCCAGTGCGAGGTCGCCCGAGAACGCGAACGGCTCGCCCGTGCGGTGCAGAAGGCGGTCGAACGCCCCAGGGCTGGTCAGCCGCACGCCGTCGCCCGCCAGCAGGGTGAGCACCCGGTCGACACCGGGGAACGCCGAGAAGGGCCCCGCCGCGGCGATGTCGGCGATGCTCGCCCGCCAGCCGAATCCCTCCGCGCCCGCCGGCCGCGCGACGACCTCCCTCGTCGCACCGCCGCCGTTGCGCCAGCGGCCGACGGGCAGGGTCTCGACGTCGAAGGGGTGCATGCCGCGCATGCCGTCCGATTCGTCCATGGCGTCCGCGTCGTGCATGAGGGGGCTCCTGACCTGCGTGTGTGTCACGGGTGCTGATCGGCGACGAAGTCTAGGCGGGTGCGCCCTGGCGGCAGGAGCCGGCCGCAAGGGACACGTCCGCCGTACGATCCGACCGCCGTCACACGTCCCAGGTGACCGGAAGGCTCTTCACCCCGAAGATGTCGGCCGTCTCCGGGCGCAGCACGACCTCTTCCGCCGGTACGGCCAGCCGCAGCGTGGGGAAACGGTCGAGGAGGGCGGAGAACGCGACGCGCATCTCGACGCGGGCCAGCTGCGCGCCGAGGCACAGGTGGACGCCGTGACCGAAGGCGAGGTGGCCGCCCGCGTCCCTGCGCAGGTCGAGGGCGTGGGGGTCGGGGTAGCGCTCGGGGTCGCGGTTGGCGGTGTGGTACGAGAGGACGACCGTGGTCCCGGCCTCGATGGTCCGGCCGCCCAGCTCGACGTCCACCAGTGCCGTCCGCGTGAACGACTTGGCGACGCTCAGATAGCGCAGCAGCTCCTCGACGGTCCGGTCGGTGAGCGAGGGGTCGGCGCGCAGCGCGGCGAGTTGGTCCGGGTTCCGCAGGAGCGCGAAGGTGCCGAGGGACAGCATGTTCGCCGTGGTGTCGAAGCCGGCGGCCAGCAGGATCAGGCTGATCCCCTTCAGCTCCTCGTCGCTCAGGTCGCTGTCGGTGAGTTCGCTGAGCACGTCGTCGGTGGGCTTCGCGCGCTTGGCGGCGACGAGTCGCTCCAGGTACTCCTGGGTGGCGGTGTACGCCGCCATGAGCTCCTCGTCGCTCGTGTCCCCGCCCATGAACGTGTCGATCTGCTCCTGGAAGGAGTCGCGGTCCTCGTACGGCACCCCGAGCAGCTCGCAGATCACCATGGTCGGGATGGGCTTGGCGAAGGCCGTCACCAGGTCCGTCGGCGGCCCCGTGCGCTCCATCGCGTCCAGACGGCCGGCGGTGATCTGCTCGACGCGCTCGGTCAGGAGCCGCATCCGTCGGGCGGTGAACTTGCCCACCAGGGGCTTGCGGTAGCGGCTGTGCTGCGGGTCGTCCATGAGCAGGAACTCGCCGGGCGGCGCCGGAGGGAGCTCGAAGTCGATCACGTTCATCAGCTCTTTGCGCGAGCTGAACCGCGGGTCGGCCAGGACCGACCGGACCAGTTCGTGTCCGGTGATCATCCAGCCGGGCTTCCCTCCCGGGTGGGTGTAGCGGCTGATGGGGCCGTGCCGCTGGGCCTCGGTGAGGGGGGCGGGCGGGTCGAAGGGACAGCCGGCCGGACGCTCCGTCGGCAGCGTCGTGACGGTGTGGAGGGACTCGGTCATGACCATTCCTCATCTCGCGGCATCACGGGTTCGGCCGGGCCGGTGCCCGGACCCCGTCCGGCCCGCGCCCCGTGTTCGGCCTATCCCGAACGCTACGTTGCGTTCACCATTCGAGCAATGGATCGAGCGAGTCATCGCAGGCAGTGAAGCCGAAATTGATGCAATGACGCTGCGCCCGAATGCAACGCCTCGTTGCAATGAGATCGAGCGAAGGCAATACTGGCCGCATGCCAGGAGGACGGTTGACCCAGCAGGAACGCCATCGGATCGCGGCGGGGCTCGCCGGCGGCCTCTCGTACGCGGAGATCGCCCGGCGGCTCGGCCGGCCGACGTCGACGATCAGCCGCGAGGTCACGCGCAACGGCGGACCCGGACGCTACCGGCCCCAGCAGGCGCACCAGGTGACGGCCCAACGGGCGCGGCGCAGCACGCCCACGCCCCCGCCCGCACGGGCGGTCGAAGCGTCGGGGACGGTGGCGGATCGGTCGTCCGGGAGCGCGGTCGAAGCGGAGATCGTCGAACTGGCCGTCAGATCGGGCATGCCGCGGATGACGGCCCGCGTGCACGTGGACCTGCTCATGTCCGAGGACGGCCGGCGCACCGCCGCCGAGCTGACCCGCAGGCTGCGGGTCAGTCCGGCCTCCGTCTCCGTGTCCGTCAACTTCCTGGTGGAGAACGGGTACGTCCGCCGCGAGCGCGATCCGCAGCGGCGGCGCGACGTGTACGTGGTCGACGACGACGCGTGGTACCACTCGATCCTCATCAGCGCACGGCAGACGCTCGACGTGGCACGGGCCTCGATCGCGGCGGCGGAGCGGCTCGGGCCCGACCGGCCCGCCGCCCGGCGGCTCGCCCGGGGCGGCACGTACCTTCAACAGGTCGTCCAGGAGATGATGGAGTCGGCCGACCGCTGGCGCACCCTCCTGTCGTAGGTCCGCCTGGCGGCCGGCCCCCGCCCCCCCCCCTCAGTCCTTGTCGACCCGGGACAGCGCGTCGGCGATCAGGCGGGTGGCGAACTCGCGGTCGTCGGTGATGCGGTTGATGTGTTCCGCGAGGAGGAAGGCGGTGGCTTCCAGCGGGTTCATCTCGTCGCTCGTCCACTCCCCGTACTGCTTGCGCCAGAGGCTGGGACTGAGGCCGGTGCCGGCCGCGACGACCAGACCCGCCATGGTGGGGATCGCCTCGGCGCGGACGCTCTTGGGCATCGAGCGCATCGCGGCGACGACGCCGGGCACCACGTACTCGATGACGTCCTTGTCGTGTTCCTCATGGGCCTGCCGCAGCCACTTCATGAACATGAAGATGACCGTGCACGTGCCGTCCAGCAGGTCCTGGACCTCGCTCGGACCCAGGGACGCGGTGAACTGGCGGATCAGACGCTGCTGTTCGGGATCGGGCCGGGCCCGCTCCTCGTAGACGGACCTGAGCCGGGAGTCGATCACCATGAGCGCTCCGCCCACATCACCGGCGGGAGCGTACTTCGGGTCGCAGGGCGATGGCACAGGATCCTCCTCCGTGACCGCGGAAGGCAGCGCGGCGATGCCCGCACCGTAGACCGCCCAGGATGCGGGGGCCGGGCGATTTCGGGAAGACCACCCGCACGGGATCAAGGGCCGTTCCGGCCCGCGGCCGAGGGTTCGTCCGGCTCCAGTTCGGCGCGTTCGAGCTTCGCCCCCTTCAGGTTCGCGCCCTCGTGTCTGGAGCCCGCGAGACGCGCGCCGCTCAGATCCGCCTCGGACAGATCGGCGCCGCGCAGGTCGGCTCCCCTCAGGTCCGCCCCGTCGAGGAAAGGCGTGGCGCAGGTCGGCGCCGCGGAGGTCGACACCGCGCAGGTCGGCGCTGGTGAAGAACGCTCTCTGGGCCTTGACGTCGCCCAGTCGGACCCCGCGCAGGTCATCGCTCGAGAAGCCGGCTTGCGTGAGATTCGCTCCCCGGAGGTCGGCACCGGCCAGGACCGCGTTGCCGAGGTCCGCCTCCCGGAGGTCCGCCCTGCGCAGATCCGCACCGGCCAGGAGCGCTTCACCGAGCCCCGCGCGCACGAGAGAGGCCTCCCTCAGGTCGGCGCCCGCGAGGTCCGCCCGGAGGAGGTTGGCCCGGTATTCGGGAGACCGTAGGGTCATCCCCCCGTAGTGCACTGCGTTGAGGTCCTGCCGCGCACGGTCCAGATCGCCCATGTCGGCCAGACCCCGCAGACTCACGTAGCGCAGCCGGAGCCGCGTGGTGTCACGGCTGTCGACGGGCCGGTTGGCCAGCACCGTCACGGCTGCCTGGAGGTCCACGGGAAGGGGCTCCGGGAAGGCGGGGGTCGCCCTCCGGGCGCCGTCGGTGGCGGGCAGGCGGGCGTGCGCCCGGACGTAGGCGGCCAGCACCGACAGGCCCGTCGCCTGGTCGCGCGGCGAGTCGCGCATGATGCGTTCCAGAGCGTAGATGCCGCCGACCCGGACGTCCGCGGAGGCGGAGCCCAGGCCGGCCACTGCGGCCGTGTAGCGCCCGGTGATCTGCGCCTCGCGGCTGATCCTCAGCTCCTCCTTGGTCTGCCCGACCGAGATCAAGGTGAAGAGCACCGCGGCCACCGCGGCGAGTCCCGGCAGGGCGGCCACGAACAGTCCGGGCCAGATCCGCCGCTGCGTCGCGCGCCCGTCCCCGCGGCGGCCGTCGGACAGGCGCAAGCGCCTGCGGCGGCGGCGCGTCGCCGCCCTCCTATGGGCGGCGCGGTCCATCCGTCGCACGGCTGCGGTTCTGATCGTGGATGAGGTGCCCACGTATGCATGTCAGCCCATGCCCGGGCGAAGCGCAGCGCCGGGTAGGCCGACTCGACGCCGCCCCGGCTACACCCAGCGGTAGGTGGCGTCGGTGACGGCGGGAAGTGCCGCGTCGGTGACGGGTGTGTGCGGGCCGAGCAGGGCCAGATGGGGGCCGAGGGGCGGGAAGATCGGCAGGTCGTGGGTCCTGTGGTGGGCGATCCACTCGATGTGGCCGGTCTCGTGGCTGCCGTCGGGCAGTTCGTCGAGCTCCTCGGTGGCCAGGGTGGCGCGGACCTCCGGCGTGACGCGGAAGCGGTGGACGAGGTGCAGCTTGCGCGGCGGAGGGGTGGGGCCGGGACGGCTCACCCGCTGGTCGACCATCCAGATCAGTTCACCGCCGTCGGCCTGCGAGACGTCGAGCCCGAGTTCTTCGTACAGCTCGCGGGCGAGGGCCGCCTTGAGGTCCTCGCCGGGTTCGACGTTGCCGCCGATGGGCGTGTAGTGCACGGAGTCGGGTCGGTCGCGGCGGAGGAGGGCGACCTCGTCGCCGCAGTAGACCAGGGCTCCGACGCGGATCTTCAGCGTGCTGAAGGGCTGGGCAGGTTCGGGGTGCTGGGGGTGGTGCTCGGGGTGCTCGGGATGCTCGGGATGCTCGGGATGCTCGGGATGCTCGGGATGCTCCTGAGGGTTCGTCATGCGGCGAGTATGCGCGTGCGTGGCGGGCCCGCGGCGGGCGGGCCCGTGCGGGTGGCGCCGGGACCGGTGGGTTGCCGCACCCGCCTCGTCCGACCCGCCCGGCCCGGCCGCCCGGACGTGCGACGCGTCCGGGCGGCCGGGCGTTCACGGCCGGGTCGACGGAGCGGGTGTCGGGGACCGGTCCGGTCGCGGTTCGGCCTGACCCTCCCGCGGGGCTCGCCTGCGCAGTCCGAGCGCCGTCAGGGCCGCTGCCGCGATGACCGCCAGGCCCACCCCGCGCAGTGCCACCGCCATGCCGTCGGTGAAGTCCGCGTGCCCGGCCAGCAAGGTGCCCGTCACCGCCACCCCGAGCGCCGCGCCCGTCTCTCGCGTCGAGGTGCTGAGGCCCGAGCCCAGGCCCGCCGCGTGGCGGGGCAGGGACGACACGACCCCGAGGGTCAGGGCCGGCATGCACAGGCCGGTTCCGATCGAGATGACGAGGAGCCAGCAGGCGTAGAGCGGGTACGGGGTCCCCGCGTCGGCCGTGGAGACGCCGAGCAGGCCCAGGCCGATGAGGAGCAGCCCGCCGCCCGCGACCGGCGCCGGGCGCGCGGACCAGCGGGCGGCGAGGCGGGGGACGAGGGCCATGCCCAGGGTCAGCGGCACGATGGCGAGGCCCGCCTGGGCGGCGTCGTACCCCTTCACGTACTGCAGGTACTGCGAGTTGACGTAGAAGAGCGAGAAGAGGCCGAAGAAGCTCGCGGCCGTGCCCAGGGTCGATGCGCGCAGCCGGGCGGAGCGGAAGACCCGCGGGTCGAACAGCGGGGTGCCGGAGCGGAGGGCGTGCAGCGTGAAGGCGCCGAGCAGCGCCGCGCCCAGCGCCAGGGCGAGCAGGATGCGCGCCGAGGTCCAGCCGTACAGCGGGCTCTCGATGATGCCGAAGAGCAGCGCCACCAGGCCGGCCGTGAGCAGCAGGGTGCCGACCGGGTCCAGCGACGGGCGTCCGGTGCGGTCGGTGCCGGTCGACTTCGCCGTGCGGGGGGTCGTGCGGGTCACGACCAGGGCGAGCAACGCCGCCAGGGGCACCATCGTCCAGAACAGCGCCTGCCAGGGCAGGTACGCGCCGATCAGGCCTCCGCCGACGTTGCCCGCGAGCCCGCCGAGGCCCACGGCGAGCGTCCAGGACGCCAGGGCGCGGGGGCGCTGCTCGGGCGGGGCCAGGTGGGTCAGGATCGACATCGTCGCGGGCATGACCAGGGCCGCGCCCGCCCCGGAGACGCCCCGGCCGGCGATCAGCAGTGCGGGTGCGGTGGACAGGGCGCTGGTCGCCGCGCCCGCGGCGAACAGGCCGAGCCCGGCCAGCAGCGCTCCCTTGCGGCCGTAGCGGTCGCCCAGGGCGCCGCACGGTATGAGCAGGCCGGCGAAGACGATGACGTACGCGTCGACGGTCCAGAGGAGTTCGGTGTGGGAGGGGTGGACGGAGGACGAACTCAGCTGCGGGAGCAGGAGGTTGATGGCGGCGACCATGGACTGGGCCACCATGACGCAGGCGCACAGGGCGAGAAGGGTCGAGCGGCGCAGCGGACCGGGGGCGGGCGCGGACCCGGGGGCGGACGAAGATGCGGGGGCAGGCGAAGGCAAGGCCTCTCCTTGGGAGCAGGGACGTCAGGGGTGTCAGGGGTGCAAGGGGTGCAAGGGGTGCAAGGGATGTGAGAGATGCGGTTCGGGAGGGAGGGGGCCGGCCCCGGGATCAGAAGGTGCGGTGCTCGCGAGGCACCGGGTGGTGAGGGGATCCGCTGTCACCGTAGGGTCGCCACCGGACCTGAATCCAGTGCAACTTGTGCAGGTGGTGATTGCGTATGACGCATTCCGCGGACGGAGCCCCCTCCGGGCTCGACCTCAATCTCCTCGTCGCCCTCGACGCCCTCCTCGACGAGCGGAGCGTGCGCGGCGCCGCGCGGCGCCTCCATCTGTCCGAGCCCGCGATGAGCCGCACCCTGGGACGCATCCGCAAGGCGATGGGCGATCCCGTTCTCGTACGGGCGGGCCGGCACATGGTTCCGACGCCGCACGCGCTCGCGGTGCACGCCGAGGTGAGTGCCGTGGTGGAGCGGGCCCGGGCGCTGTTCACGGGACCGGGCGCGGTGGATCTGCGCACGGTGTCCAGGACGTTCAGCGTGCTCGGGCACGACGCCATCGCCGCCTCCCTCGGACCCGCCCTCTTCGAGCGCGCCGCGCGCGAGGCACCCGGCGTCCGGCTGCGCTTCCTCGGGGAGTTGCCGTCCGAGGCGCCCGCGCTGCGGGACGGCAGCGCGGACCTGGAGGTCGGCGTCATCGACACGGTCGCGCCCGAGGTGCGGGTGGAGCGCCTCTTCGACGACCGGATGCTGGCGGTCGTACGGCCGGGGCATCCGCTCCTGAGCGACGAGGTCACGCCCGAGCGGTTCGCCGCGGCGGACCACCTGAACGTGTCCCCTCGCGGGCGCCTGCACGGCCCCTTGGACACCGCCCTCGCGGAAATCGGCCTGGAGCGGCGGGTCGTGGGCAGCGTCGGGTCCTTCCCCGCGTCGCTGTTCATCCTGCTCCGCACCGAGCTGGTGGGGGTCGCGCCTTCATGGGTACGGCCGCTGGCCGAGGACCTCGGGCTCGTCCTGCTCCCCGTTCCGCTTCGCCTGCCGCCGCTTCCCTTCGGCCTCGCCTGGCACCCGCGGCACGACGCGGACCCGGCGCACATCTGGCTGCGGGCCACCGTGCGGGAGCTCCTCGGCTGAACTTCTGCACCGGCCGTCCCGGGGAATCGGCTGGCCGGAATGCGACTGCCGCCGGGGGCGCCCATTCGGCCCGTCGAAGCCCGTTCTCCGGCCTTGCCAAGTCGGTCGGCAGACCCTATAAGAATGCTGCAGGCATCGGTTGGGATGGCCGGAATGGCATCCATGCCGCCGACCAGGGGGACCCTCCACTTCCCGCCGGAAGCACCGCGCGCACGCACGCACACCGACGGAGAACGTGAGGCCATGACCGACAACGACGCTTATCGCCATGCCATGACCCGTCTCGCGGTCGACCCCGACTTCGCCGCCCGGCTCGACGGCGACGTGGAGGAGGTGGCGCGCGCGCTCGGCCTCACCCCCGAGCAGGTGGCCGAACTGCGGCGGCTCCGTGTGGAGTCCGGTACGGCGGACGGGCCTGCCACGCTCGACCCGCGGCTGTCCAAGTCGTCGCTCTTCTTCGGCAACGCGGCCCACGCCCTGGCCCACCACGACGTGCCGCTCTCCCCCGTCCCGCACGACGTCGAGCCCACCGCCGGGCCGGGCGACGCCGCCGACCTGGCCCCGGACCTCACCACCGACCCCACGACCGGCCTCGATGTACCGGCCACCGCGTTGGCCGGACTCGGCGACGGCGCGCTCGCGGACGCGTCCTTCGACGACAGCGGCTCCCTGCTGGGCGACATCGGCGACTTCGGCGACTTCGGCGGCCCGGGGGATCTGGGCGGTCAGGTGGATCCGGGCGGCTTCGGCGACTTCGGTGGTCCCGGCGCATTCGGTGGTTCCGGCGACTTCGGCTCCTTCGGCGACGCCGACGGATTCGGCGGCCACGGACCCGGCGGACTCGGGGACGAGGGCCCGGGTGGGTTCGACGAGAGCGGCGGATTCGGCGGAGGATTCGGGGACGGCGGATCGGGCGACGGGTTCGGTGACGGCTTCGGCGGAGGGCCTGGTGGCGGCTTCGGCGGCCACGAAGGCGATGGCTTCGGCGGCGGGATCGGAGGAATCGGCGGCCACGACGGCGGCCATGACGGTGGCCCCCGCGGTGAGTTCGGCGGCGGAACCGGTGACGGGTTCGGCGGTGAAGGCGGCCATGGCGGTGCCTTCGGCCACGGCGGCATCTACGAGCGCGGCGAGGACGGCGGCGGCGACTCCGGGGGCGGTGGCGGCGACAGCGGCGGCGGCGACTCCGGGGGCGGGAACAGTGAGAACGGGCGGCGCCCCGGCGGAGGATCCGGGGGCGGTGACGGAGGCGGCGGCGACTCCGGCGGGGGTGGGGGCGACAGCGGCGGGGGCGACTCCGGGGGCGGAAGCAGCGAGAACGGGCGCCGCCCCGGCGGAGGATCCGGCGGTGGCGAAGGCGGCGGATCCGGCGGTGGCGGAGGAGGTGGCGGTGAAGGCGGAGGCGGGGGCGAGTCCGGCGGCGGCGACTCCGGCGGCGGGGGCGACTCGGGCGGCGGAAGCAGCGAGAACGGCCGTCGGCCCGGGGGCGGCGGCACCGGCGGAGGAGGAGGCGAAGGCGGCGGAGGCGACTCGGGCGGAGGCGGTGACTCGGGCGGCAGCGGGAGCAGCAGCGAGAACGGCCGCCGCCCCGGCAGCGGCGGCACCGGCGGAGGAGGAGGCGAAGGCGGCGGGGGCGACTCGGGCGGTGACGGGCAGGGCGGGCGCGGTGGTGGGCGCCACGACGTCTCCGCGCCCGACTCCGACGGCGCGGGCGGAGGCGGGCTGATCCGTCCGGGGCTCGACCGGCTCGGCCATGCCGGCGTCCACACCGACGGCCCCGGGCACGGCTCCCCCGGCGGCCTGACCGGTGGCGGCTTCGCCGGCGGTTCCTGAGGCGGCGGATCCGTCACGATGCTCTGCCATGCCTGTCGCGTGCACGTCCGGCGCGACTTCCCGTACTGCCTGCGCTGCGGCACGCTCCGCCGCGGCGCGGCGCCGGCGTCGTTCGCCGCGCCCCGGTTGCGCGGCCTCGACGACCCAGGCCTGCTCGTCCCGTTGAACGGCGAGGTCACGACAGTGGGCCGTGGCGCCGAGAACGACGTCGTCCTGCCGGACGGCAGCGTGTCGCGCCGTCATGCGCGGGTGGTCCGTGACGCGTCCGGGTTCCGGGTCGACGACCTGGACTCGTTCAACGGCACCGCCGTAGCCGGCGTCGACCTCCACGGCGCGTCGGCGCGGCTCGCCGACGGCGTCGAGCTGTCCGTCGGCGACGTGCGCCTGGTCTTCGAGCAGCCCCGGGACGCGCGGATCGGCTCCCGGACCATGGTGGTCGCCACTCAGCTCACCGAGGTGCCGGGCGCCGCCCCCGAGGAGGAGGTGCCGGAGGCGAACGGGCCGCTCACCGCGCGCCCGCGCCGCCGGAGCGGCTGGGCGCTCAAGCAGGTACCCGCGACGGGGCCCGGGGAGCCGCCCTGGGTGCTGAGCAACACCCGTACCGGCGGATACCTCCAGCTCGACGAGCGGGAGGTGTTCCTGTGGAACTCCCTCGACGGCGACACCACCGTCCGCGACCTCCTCTTCGCGTACGCCGACCGCTTCGGCGAGCTGGCGCTGCCGCGGATCGAGGCCGCCCTCGCCGCGTTCGCCGGGGCGGGGCTGCTGCGCGGGATGCCCGGGCAGCGGGACGAGCGGCCGGCCTCGGGGCTGCGCCGGGCGTGGCGGGCGGTGTACCGGGCCCTGCTCCGGCTGGAGGTGTCCGTGCCGGGACTCGACGGCGCCGTGACCCGTCTCTACCAGGGCGGCGGCTGGCGGTTCTTCACCCGTACCGGAGTGGCGCTCCTATGGCTGTCGGTGGTCGGCGGCCTGGTGGTGTTCTTCGGCGCGGCACAGGGACGCCAGCGCCTGCTGGACTTCGGCGGAGCCGGGGTCTGGGGTCCCGTGGCGCTGGCCGCCGGATACGTCTCCGCGCTCGTCGCGCACGAGCTGGCGCACGCGCTGGCGGTGAAGTCGTACGGCCGGAAGGTCCGGCGCGGCGGGTTCCTGCTCATGATGGGGATGCCGTTCGCGTTCGTCGACACGAGCGACATGTGGTTCGGCGGCCGCTGGTCGCGGGTGGTGGTGGCGCTGTCGGGGCCGCTGTCGACCGCGGCGCTGGCGGGCTGGTGCGCCGCGGGCGCCGCGTTCCTGCCGGTCGGACCCGTCTCGGCCGTGCTGTTCCACCTGGCGTTCGGGCTGTATCTGAACACCCTGTACAACTTCAATCCGCTGATGCCGCTGGACGGTTACCAGGCGCTGACCGACGCGCTGCGCGTACCGCGCCTGCGCGAGGAGGCGAGCGCGTACTTCCGCAAGGGCCTGTGGCGGGACCTGCGGTCGGGCCGCCGGCCGGGGCCGCGCCAGGCCGGCCTGGCCGCGTACGGACTCGCCGTGGTCGTCGGCACGTACGGCTTCCTGCTCCTCGCCCTGCTGGCCTGGCGCTCCCGCCTCGGCGCGTGGCTGGAGGGGTGGCTGCCCGCCCCGTGGGACACCGTGGTGGTGGCGGTGGTCGTCGCTCTGGTGGCTTTCCCGGTGTGGGCGGCGGCCGGGCGGTGGCTGATGCGGGCGGTCAGGCGCGGGTCGGCACGAAGGCGTGGCACGGGACGGCGGCACGGATCGGAACGGCGACGCGGCGCGGAACGGCGGGGTGGCACGGAACGCCGGGGCAGCACGGAACGGCGGGGCAGCACGGAACGCCGGGGCAGCACGGAAGGCCGGGGCAGCACGGAACGGCGGCGTGGGACGAGCGGCGGGGACGCGGCGCGACCTGCGGACGACGGCACGACGGTGGAGGGGACGGCATGAGCGTGGGACGGGGCACCGACGGTATGGGGAGCGTCGCCGGCTGGGCGGTGCCCGGCTACGTCGCCGTGCGGACGCTCGGACAGGGGGCCGGAGGGCGGGTCGTGCTGGCCCGGCACGAGGCGACGGGCGTGCCCGTGGCCATCAAGTACCTGAGCGGCCGGCTCCACGGCGACCGGGCCTTCCTGGCCCGGTTCCGCGCCGAGGCACGGCTGTTGGGCGAGCTCCGGCACCCGTGCGTGGTGCGCCTGTACGAGTACGTGGAGGCCCGGCGGGGCGCGGCGATCGTGATGGAGGCGGTGGACGGGGTCACCCTGCGCGAGGTGCTGCGCGCGCACGGCGGCACCGGGCCGGAGGCGGCTCTGGTGCTCCTCAAGGGTTCCCTGCTCGGGCTCGGCGCCGCCCACGCCGCCGGCGTGGTGCACCGCGACTACAAGCCCGAGAACGTTCTGGTCCGCGCGGACGGTTCGAGCGCCCTCGCCGACTTCGGCGTCGCCGTGCGCGCGGGCCGGGAGGCGGAGGCGGCCGGGACGCCCGCGTACATGGCGCCCGAGCAGTGGGACGGCGAGCCCGCGGGTCCGGCGAGCGACGTGTACGCGGCGGCGGCCGTGTTCTACGAGTGCCTCACCGGGCGGCGGGCGTTCCGCGCCGACGACCTGATCGCCCTGCGGCTGCAGCACCTGCGGGCGCCGGTCGACATGGACGACGTGCCGGAGGCCGTCCGCGGACTCCTGGGCGCCGGACTGGCCAAGGACCCGGCCGACCGCCCCGCCATCGGGGCCTTCCTCACCGACCTCGAACGCGCCGCCACCCACGGCTACGGCCCGGGCTGGGAGGAGGCCGGGCGTCGCAGGCTCGCCGAACTATCCGCCCTGCTGGCTCTTTTGTTCCCGTTCGCGATGGGTTCGGCCGTGTACGAGGTGACGCCCGCCCTGACCGTCCTCGGCGGCCTGAAGCGGCACCTTTGGAAGGCGGTCGTGGGGGCCGCCGCGCTGGCCGTGGCCGCCGGGGCGGTGACGGTGGCGACGGCCCGTACCGACGACGACACGACGACCACGGTGGCCGACTCCGTACCGTCCGGGCCGGGCGGGGGCCCTGGGACCCCGGCCGCCTCCACGCCCCTCCCGGCCGCTCCCTCGGTGTCGGCTTCGGCCGGCGGGCCACCTTCCGACAGCGCTTCGGCCGGCCCCTCCGCCTCCACCACCCCTCCCGCGGGCGGCGGCCCCGGCACCCCGCCCTCGACCTCGACGGACGCTCCGACCACACCCGCCGGGACGACGGCCCCGCCCACCCCGCCCCCGACTCCGCCCCCGACGGCGACCTCGGCCCCGACGCCGGGGACGATCTCGCTCGTCATCGACTCCTGGCGACGGGGGCCCGGGCCGAGCACCCTGATCGCCGACGTGACCGTCCACACCACGGGCACGGGACCGCTGACGCTCACCGCGGACTTCTACGTCAACACACCCGACCAGCCGTACGGTTCGCAGTCGCGACGCCTCTCGGGCGCCACGGACTACTCGGTGAGCTTCGAGGCCGACTTCTCGAACCACCCGTGCCGGGGCAGCTGGGTCGTCGCGCTCGGCAGCAGCCCGGAATCGGCGAACGGCCGCCGGACCGCCTCCGTGGACGCGCCGCCGTGCTGAACGGCCGCCACCACCGCTCCCGCCACCGAGAGAACGGAACCCGCACACGATGACGACGACCCCGACTCCCGCCACGGTCAGCGGGCGCGCCCTGTCGGCCTGGTCGCGCGCGGGGCGGTTCGGCACCTGGCACGCCCTGGAGCGGCCGGGCGGCGAGGCGGACGGGCCGCCCCACGGCGCGCTGCGCGTCGACCGCGCCCTGCTCGCTCCGCAGGGGGCGCGGGACCGGCTGAAGGCGGCGGTCGTGGCGGTGGCGAGGCTGCGGCTGCCGGGGGTGCCGGCCACCGTCGACCTCGTGGCCGAGTCCGGCGACGTCTGGCTGATCGTGGCGCGCCCGCCGGTGCGCACGATCGCCGATCTGCTGAGGGAGGGCGCACCCGGGCCGGACGAGGGCAGCGCGGCGAGCGTCCTCAACGAGACGGCACAGACCCTGCTCGCCCTCCATGCGGCGGGCCTCGCCCATGGTTCGCTCTCGCCCGGGTCCGTCGTGCTCGGCGCCGACGGCACCGCCCTGCTCATGGAGGCGGCACTGGCCACCGCGCTGGGCGACCGTTCTTCACCCGTCTCCGCCCAGCGGGACGACATCACGGCCTGGGCGGCCCTCGCCCGCGCCCTGGGCGCCGCCTGGGCGCCCGCAGGCACACCGGCCGCGGAGCTGTTCGCCCGCTGCTCCACGACCGCCGACTCCGGCGACCTCGCCGCGGCCCGTACGACGCTGACGGCGGGGCGGGCGGCCCTCCCCCGGGACTTCCTGGAGCGGGCGGCGCTGCGCACGGCGGCGGTCGCGGCGTGGGCGGAGCTCACGGGACGGGAGGGGGCGGTGGAGGCGGCTCCGGCGGACTCGGCCGTCACGGGGGCGGCCGTCGCGGACTCGGCCGTCGCGGACTCGGCCGTCACGGGTGAAGCCGTCGCGGACTCGGCCGTCACGGGTACGGCCGTCGCGAGCCCCGCGGTCGCCGACGAGGTCGTCGCGGATACGACCGTCGCGGACGCGGGAGCCGCCTGCGCGGTGGACTCCCCCGGGAACGGGCCGGAAGGGGCCGCTCCCTCGGACGACCTGGCCACCGTCCTCGGCCGACGGAACCGGAGCACCACTCCCCCGGCCACCGCCGAGAGCGGCGAGGACAGCGACACCGAGGCGGATGACGAGGCCGACGACGAGGCCGACCTCGAGGCCGACGACGAGATCCTGCTCCGCTTCGGCCCCGGCGTCCCCCTGACCGAGGAGGAGAGCCTGCGCGCCCTGTGGGCGGCTCCCCCGCCCGTTCGGACGCGGCGGAAGCGAAGGCGGGGACCCCGGCTCATCGGGGCGGTCGCGGTGCTCGCGGCCGTCGCCGTCGCCCTGTGGCTGCTCCTGCGCCCGACGGCCGGGCCGACGGTGGCGGGGGTCCGGGTGGACGCCCCGGCACGGCAGTTGGGCTGCGGTCAGACCGCCGACGTGACCGGTGTCGTCACCACCGACGGCGGGGGCGGGCCCTTCACGTACCGCTGGCTGCGCAGCGACGGTCAGGCGTCCGGAGACCTGACCCGTATGGCCCGCCGCGGGGAGCGTGAGGTCGCGGTCCACCTCCAGTGGACGGTGCGGGGCCACGGTCTGTTCCGCGGGACCGCCCGCCTCCAGGTCCTGCGTCCGGGCGGCCTGCCGATCGAGGCGGAGGGCACCTTCAGCTACGCCTGTGCGTGACCCCGCACGTCCTGGCCGGGGCTAATTCGATTGCTGCCGTTCGGCGCGGTCGGATAGGAAGCTCGCATGCTTCGAGGCAACAGAATCGCGCTCCGGGCCCGGTACGAGGAAGACATCCCGATCCTGCGGACCGGGCTCTACGACGACGTGGTGAACTCCTCGCGGGCCGAGGCCGGGCCGTGGCGACCGGTCTCGCCCGGCTCGAAGGATCCACGGCTCGTGGTCGACGACACGCAGGAGCGGCACGTCCCGTTCTCCGTGGTGGAGCTGGACGGCGGCGCGCTCGTCGGCAGCGCCTCGCTCTGGGGCATCGACAACCACAACCGGCTCGCGCACATCGGTCTCGGGCTCCTGCCGGCCAGCCGCGGCAAGGGTTACGGGACCGATGTGGTCGACGTGCTGTGCCAGTACGGCTTCGTCGTGCGCGGGCTGCGGCGGCTCCAGATCGAGACGCTGGAGGACAACGCCGCGATGCTCGGCGCCGCCGAGCGCAACGGCTTCGTCCGCGAGGGCGTGCTGCGCTCCTCGGCCTGGGTGATGGGCGAGTTCCTGGACGAGGTGCTGCTCGGTCTGCTCGACCACGAGTGGAAGGCGGGCCGGGCGGCGTAGCGCCGCGTGGCACGGGACCGGGTGGCCCGGGGACCGGGTGGCCCGGGGACCGGGTGGCACGACGCTGGACCGGATGACGCCGGGCCGGGTGACGCCGGGGCTGGTCGCGCCGGGCCGGGTGACGCCGGGGCTGGTCGCGGCGGGCCCGCCGTGCGGCGCACCCGTACCGCCGTCGGGCACGGCGCGCTTCCGCGTCGAGCTCAATCACCGAAGGACCCGTGTCGTCCCGCCCCCGACGCGAAGCGGGCGGCGCCCGAGAGGGTCTCGCCGGCGGACAGGGGCACCATGCCGTGACGCAGCTCCGCCGCCAGGGCCTCCCGCTCGGGCAGGCCGTGCTGCTCCCGTACCGACAGGCGGTCGTGGCGGAGGCAGAGCTGGGGGAACCCGGCGATCTCCCGGGCGAGTTCCTCCGCTGCGGCGCGCGCCCGGCCCGGGGGCACGAGGCGGTTGGCGAGCCCGATCTCGTACGCCTCGGAGGCCTGGACCGGCCGGCCGGTGAGGATCAGGTCCATGGCACGGCTCTCACCGATCAGCCGCGGCAGCCGGACCGTGCCGCCGTCGATCAGCGGAACGCCCCAACGGCGGCAGAAGACGCCCAGGACGGCGTCCTCCTCGACCACACGGAGGTCGCACCACAGGGCGAGTTCGAGCCCGCCGGCCACGGCGTGGCCGGCCACGGCCGCGATGACCGGCTTGGACAGCTCCATCCGGGTCGGGCCCATCGGGCCGTCGCCGTCGGGTCCCACCCTGTTGCCCCGTTCCGTACCGATGGCCTTCAGGTCGGCGCCGGCGCAGAACGTTCCGCCCTCCCCCCAGAGCACGGCCACCGCAGCCTCGTCGTCCCCTTCGAACGCCCGGAACGCGTCGGCGAGTTGGAGGGCCGTCGGTCCGTCCACGGCGTTGCGGGCGGCGGGGCGGGACAGCACGACGGTCGTCACGGGCCCGTTCCGCTCGACGCGGACGGCGGGGGCGGCGGGACCGGCAGGGTCGACGGAGCCGGCGTGAGCGGGGACGGCAGGACCGGCAGGACCGGCAGGGTCGACGGAGCCGGCGTGAGCGGTGGCGTCGGTGAGGCCCACGGGGCCGGTGTCCGGCTCCGGTGGCGTCGAGGGGGCGTCGGTCATGGCGGCATTCTCACGCGGCGGCCCTGCCTCGGCCACCGCCCTGGCCGGAACCCGCTCTCATCCGTCCCGGCTCAGCAGGAACTCCTCCGCCGCGCGGGCTCCGGCGGCGCTTCGGCTCTGGGTGGAGTGCCCGGCTCCCTCGATGACGACGAGTCGGGCCTTCGGGGTTCGCGCGGCCAGGTCCCTGGCCCACGCGACCGGCGTGGAGAGGTCCCGGTCTCCCGCGAGGAGCAGGACGGGCATGGTCAGGGTGCGGCCCGGGGCCGGGCGGTTGGGGCGTGAGACGGGCCAGGGGAGGCAGGTCTGCGGGATGCCCTGTTCGCCCGCCGTCCGGCGTTCGAACGGCCACACCGCCGCCGGGTCGATGCGCCGGACGGCCCGGTCGAGTGCCTTCCGCCGTCCTGCCACGGGGGTGGACGAATCGCCCCAGGGCCAGTGGGAGTCCGCGCAGAGCGTGGCGGCGTGCAGCCCGGAGCTGAAGTCCTCCGGGGGCTCGTCGGACGGGGCGGAGAAGCCGGCGACCAGCCCGTCGAGGCGCGCGGGGTCGCCGCCGGCCGAGGAGTGCAGGGCGTTCAGGATGCCGAAGTCGGGGTTGTCCAGCTTGGGGTCGATGATGCTGGCGATGACCAGCAGGTTGAAGACCCCGACCCCGTTGCCGTCCCGGCGCACGACCTGGGCGAGGTCCCGGGCCGGGTCGAAGCCGCACTTCTGCTCGCGGCAGGCGGCGCGCAGCACCTGCCCGGAGTGGCCGAACGCCGCCTCGTACAGCACACCGGCGCCCTCAGGCGGGACGACGGAGTCGAGCACGAGCCGGCGCACGCGCCCGGGGTGGGTGAGGGCGTACCGGGCGGCGGTGAACGTACCGTACGAGACGCCGTCGACGGTCCAGTCCGGCACGCCGAGGGCGCGGCGCAGGTCCTCCAGGTCGGCGACCGTGTCGGCGGTGGTGTAGAAGTTCCGCGTCCGGCCCAGGCCTTCGGCGCAGGAGGTGACGGCGGTGGGGGTGGGAACGACGGTGTCGCTGCTGCCGACCTCCTTCTGCAGGACGGGGCAGTCGATCGCCCCGCCGCCGGTCCCCCGCTGGTCGACCATCACGAGCCGGTACCCGGCCAGGGCGGCGGGCATCCGGGTCCGGATCTTCGCCACGAACGGGACGCCGGGCTGGCCCGGTCCTCCGGTCAGGAAGAGCAGCGTCCCGCGCGGGGCGTCGGCCTTCCCGTAGATCGCGGTCCGGAGGGTGAGGGTCGCCGGGGCCGGGACGGCGTGGTCTCCGTCGCGAGTTCGGCCTCCGTCGGGAGCTCGGCCCCCGTCGCGCGCTCCGTCGCGGTCCCGGCCTCGGTCTCGGTCTCGGTCTCGATCGAGCGGCACCTTCAGATCGGCGCAGGTCACGTCGGGTTGTCCGGGGCAGGGACGGTGACCGGTCAGCCTGGACGCGCCGGGTGGCGGACCGTCGGCGGGTCGGCCGGCGGATTGGCCCGCGGTCCGGCTCGCGGCGGGGCCCGAGCCCGGCGCGCCGCTCGCGCACGCCGTGGCCGTCAGTACGGCCGCCATGACCGTGGCCGCTCTGAAGAGGAAGGACATGGTCGCGCTCCCCTAGTCGAGGAATCGAACCGCTCGGACCCGGCCTGCTCGGCCGGCACGGCCATCGTGCCGGACTCGGGGCGGGATCCCGCCCGTCCGCGCCGACCTGTCCGGAAACGGGTACGACGCGGAGCAGGGCCGGGCGGCAGGCGGCGGCCCGGCAGCCGGACGATCAGGTGCTCAAGCGCTCAGGCACTCAGGCACTCAGGCACTCAGGGTGCTCAAGCGCTCAGGCACTCAGGCGCTCAGGGTGCTCAGGCGCTCAGCCGACCGCCGCCGTCCGTGGTGCGGCCCGGTCCAGCATGTCGAGGGTGGCGTCCGCCATGCCCGTGACCACCGGGTCGTGGGTGGCGACGACGGTGACGCAGCCGTACTGCCGGGTGGTGCGGGCGATGAGGGCGGTGAGGTCCTCGGCGCGCGTGCGGTCGACGGCGGCGGTCGGTTCGTCGACGAGGAGGAGTTCGGGCTGGAGGAGGAGGGCGCGGGCGAGGGCGATGCGCTGGCGCTCGCCGCCGGAGAGCTGGTCGGGACGGTGGGTGAGCCGGTGCGCGAGGCCCACTTCGGCGAGGAGGTCGCGGGCTCGGGGCCGCAGGGAGCGGGACGGTCGGCCCGTGAGGGAGGCCGCGGCGAGGAGTTGTTCCTCGGCGGTGAGTCCGGTGAGGAGGTTGCCGCTCTGGAACATGTAGCCGATGCGCTCGCGGCGGGTCCGTGCGCGTTCGCGGTCGGTGAGGGCGGCGAGGTCGGCGCCGTTCAGGAGGACCTGTCCGCTGTCCGGGCGCAGCAGGGCGCCGGCGACAGCGAGGAGGGTGGACTTGCCGGAGCCGGAGGGGCCGACGAGGGCGGTGAGGGCGCCCGGTTCGAAGGCCGCGGTGAAGGAACTCAAGGCGGTGGTACGGGAGTCGCCCTGGCCGAGGGTGACGGTGATGTCGTGGAGGTGGAGGCTCATCGGGCGGCTCCCAGCATGGTCATCGGGTCGACGGTGGTCACGCGGCGCAGGGTGAGGGCGGAACCCGCGAGGCCGACCAGGGCCACGGCGGCCATGGTCGTCGCGAGGGTGCTCGCGGGAAGGCTGAAGGGCACCTGTTCGCCGACGAGCAGGCCGACGCTGGAGGCCAGTACCGCTCCGGCCGCGGTGCCTGCGGCGACCACCACGGCGGCCTGGGCGAGGGTGTGACCGAGCAGGCGGCGCCGGGAGGCGCCCATGGCGCGCAGCAGGGCGAGTTCCGGGGTGCGCTGGACGGTCCAGACGGCGAAGAAGGCGCCGACGACGAGTGGGGCGATGAGGAAGAGGAAGGTCTGGATGGAGGTCATGGTCAGGCGCTCGCCCTCGTAGCCGGGGGCCGCGGCGAAGGCCGTCTCCAGGGGGACGGTGTTCGTGTCGTGGCGCCGGTCGGCCGCCGCGAGTGCCGTGGTGTCGGCGTCTTCGGGGAGGCGGAGTGCCATCGCGCTGTACTGGAGCGGGAGGTCGGCGGGGGCGGCCTTGGCTCCGGGGGTCGTGAAGCGGATGCGGCGCCAGGTGTCCGTCGTGACGTACGCGACGGGGACGTGGCCGTAGGAGGAGCGGCCCGTCGTGCCGACCACGGTCAGGCTGACGCCGAGGCGGTCGACGACGAGGGTGTCGCCGATCCGTACGCCTTCGTTGACGAGCTGGCGGGAGACGACGACGCCCAGGGGCCTGGACGCGTCCAGGGGTTTGCCTTCGTCGGCGCCGGGGTCGGTGAAGGCGCCGGGTTCGACGCCGAACGCGGCGAGGTCGACCTCGGTGCCGCGGTCGGTGGTGCCGCGGGTGAGGGAGACGCCGAGCGGGGTGGCCTCGGCGGCGGTCTCGTCCTCACGCCAGCCGGTGGCGCTCGGGGGGTCGATCAGTCCGCGCGCGAACTGGTCGGAGTCCGAGCCCGCCGCGAAGGCGATGTGGGTGGCCGGGAGTCTGCGCAGGGCCGAGACGGTGTCGTCGCCCAGACCGGTGGTGAAGCCGGAGACGATGCCGACGAGCGCGGCGACGAGGACGACGACGCTGCCCATCAGCAGGAAGCGGCCCCGGGCCGCTTTGAGTTCCAGCAGGGCCAGGAACACGGTGTTCCCTCCAGGAGTCCAGGGTGAGGATGGGGACAAGGCGTCCCCAAGATAGATGATGGCGACGCTGCGTCCCTAAGTGGGGGGTCGGTCGACCTCGGACGCCGCCTTCCCACGGACGCCGGAACTCGATTGATCCACTCACGCGGCGACGGTGCACGGGGACCGGCACCACCGCGGGCAATGGCGCCCGCGACTCCGGAAGGCAGCGCCCCCGATAGGCATCCGCCCCTCGACCGACCAGGACCGAGGCGTCTTCGTCGACACGCTCCATGCCGCGTGCGGGCGCTTCCCCGAAATCCCGGCCGAGGACGGTGGCGGCGTGTGACGGGCGACGTTGGACATGGACCGCTGCCCGCTCGCCCTGACGCCGGACGGGCGGCCCGCCGGAACCGCCGGTACGTACGCCTTCGAGCTCACCCTGCCCGGCGAGGCGCTCGCCCCGGTCGCCGGGGGGGGTGACCGCCGTCGGCGTCCCGCCGTCACACCGGCGCCGGGGCGTGCTCGGCGCGATGATGCGGCATCAGCTGACCGACCTGCGGGCCCGAGGCGCGTACCTCTCCGTGCCGCTGGCCTCCGAGGCCGGGATCTACGGCAGGTTCGGCTACGGGCGGGCGACCTGTACGCGACGGCTGACCGTGCCGCGCCACCGGGCGGCCTTCGCGACGCCCCGGGCGCGCTGCAAGTCCGGGACGCCGACGTCGGACCCGGACTCCGCCGGCTCGACCGACGTCCTCCGCCGTGCCGAGTGCCGCGAGATCCTGGAGGTGGTCTACGACCCCTACCGCCGCATCCAGCCCGGCGCGCTGTCCCGGCCGCCTCCCTGGTGGGCGCGGGGCGCGGGGCGCGGGGCAGCCGCCGACCTCCCGGACGCCGCGTGACGTAGCCGTGCACCGGGACGCCGGTGGCGTCCCCGACGGGTACGCGAGCTGCTCGCTCGGTGAACCTGGGCCGCCACCCTCACGGTCGACGAGACCATCGCCACCGATGACGCCGTCTTCACCGCCCTGACCCGGTTCCTGCTCGGCCACGACCTGGTCGACCAGGTCGTGTTCAGGCACCTCCCGCCCGAGCACCCGCTGCGCCGGCAGCTCGCGGACTTCCGCACGGGACAGCCGAGCGGCGAGACCGACTGGCTGCGGGTATGCCTCCTGATCCGACGGCTCCGTCCGCTGCCGGCGCTGGAGCCGGCTCCGCGGGCCGGTGGCGGAGACTGAACGGCCGCGGATCGCGGACGGCACGCCGATCCCGGTCCGCGACCGGGGGGTCGGTGCCTCGGCACCCCCCAAAACGCGTATCGAAAGTATTTTCTAGGATGTTGCCAGGCTGCCCGGATACGGTGCGCGCATGGTGAATTTCGTACTGGTTGCAGGTGCACGGCTCGGGGCGTGGGCATGGAGCGACGTGGTGCCGCATCTGCGTGCGGCCGGCCACGGCGTCCATCCGTTGACGCTGTCCGGCCTTGCTGACAAGCGGGGCGTACCGGCGGGGCAGGCGACTCACGTCGAGGACATCGTCGCCGAGGTCGAACGCCAGGGTCTGCGTGACGTGGTCCTGGTGGGGCACAGCTACTCAGGCATCCCGGTCGGTCAGGCCGCGCAGCGGATCGGTGACCGACTGGCCCGCGTGGTATTCGTCGACTCGAGCGTTCCCACCGACGGCGAGTCGTTCGCCTCCGCCTGGCCGGACGGTGGGGCGGCGGTCGAGGCCTCGATCGCAGAGAACGGAGGGTTCTGGCCGCTCGCGTCAGCCGCTCACTACGACGGCGAAGGTCTCACCGATGACCAGATCGCACGCCTCGTGCGCGACTCGACGCCTCACCCCGGTGCCACGCTGACCGAGCCCGCTGTACTGGCTGGGCCGCTCGGCGAACTTCCGGCGACGTACATCCTGTGCGTGATGCCGGGAACCGAGCCGGAGGACGCCGAGCCCGACGACGATGTGGCCGAACTGCTGAGCAGCGAGTGCTGGCGGCTGGTCACGATGGACACCGGCCATTGGCCGATGTTCTCCCAGCCGCGCGAGCTGGCGCAGATTCTCCTCGACGCTGCAGTGGACTAAGAGCACCTCCATGGCTGCGGGCTGGCCTTGGACGCGCTTGCGTGCTGGTCACAGCCACCCGCCGATGGCCGCTATGAGGACGGTCGCCTCATAGCGGACCGCTGGGCCATGAGCCTCATCCAGAGACCCGGGTCATTGAGCCTTTCCCACCTGCCGACGAGCTGGTCGGGTTGAGGTACCCCGGCGGTGCTGAAGGACCAAGCTCCTGGCAGGGCAATGACAAAGCATGCACTGGCCCGTCACAGGTCCCGGAGCACGGGTGTCCTGAGCAGGTCCTCCAACCCAGCCCACTCGAAGAGACAGACGGCCAGTACGGCGTGATCCGAGGGGTTCGGCAGCTCCCACTGATTGCTGAACGAGCGGAATCCGATCTCCTCCCCCTGCTCGACAAGACGGAGGCTGAACGCGCGCGGCACGATCCGGACATCGATCGTGGGCCCTTCGTACGTGACCGATCGGCGAGAGCGCCGTATCGCGGACGTGCCGGTGAAACGGAACGGTTCCCCGTCCACCTCGCCCTCGCAACCCTGCCGGATCCGCCCCCGCATCGGCAGCGGCTCTGGTACGAGCCGGTAGACCTTGAGTGCGGTTTCTCCGTCCCGCAGGGACACCGTCCAGCTCTCCACCGCATAGGCGTGGTCCTCCGGATGGGTCCGTGGGCCGCGTTCCCGGATCAGGGTCACCTCACCGCGAGGAGTGGTGCACCTCGCATAGACATCGGCACCGATCGCCGGGTTCCTCCACTCCACGAACGGCATTTCTCGACTCACGCGAAAGTCGCCCATCTAGCCCCCCCAGCAGCTCACTTCTTGATTCCGGCTACGCCAGTAGAACTGGCATCACAGCAGAGCACCGTACGCGCTTACGGGTACGCGAAGGAATCCGAACGGCCACGGTGCCTGGCTATCGGCTGTGCGTGTCTCGAGGGCGCGGGGCTGGTGACGGCGCCCGGTCAAGCATGACGGGGAACAGCGAGCCCCTTCCCAAGCTGGGCTGGCTGTTGGCCAGTTGGCCTGACAACGCAGTGAAGCCCCTGGTAGATGGGCTTTCGACCAAGAGAACCGTTTCCACCAGAGGCTTCGCACGCTTGTCTACCCGTCTGGGACCGACGTGCCCAGCTCGGCCCTGCGCTTCTTGTCCGCCCGACTGCGGGCCCATCGTCGGCAACACGGCACCCGCTGGCGCCGGCTGACTGCGGGCCGCCAGGCCCTATTGGCCCTGGCTCACCTGCGGTGCGGCCATACCTACGGCCAGCTCGCCGCCGGCAGGGTATCGGCACCACCACCGCCTACCGGTACGTCACCGAGGCCGTCGAGCTCCTGGCCGAGCTCGCCCCGGACCTGACCACCGCGATGAAGACCGCGACCCAAAAGGCGTTCGTGATCCTGGACGGCACCCTGCTGCCGATCGACCGAATCGCCGCCGACCGGCCCTGCTACTCCGGAAAACACAAGAGGCACGGCATGAACGTGCAGGTCCTTGCCGATCCACACGGCCGACTGCTGAGGCCGTCAATCGCTCCCACGCACGCATCCGGGTCCTGGGCGAGCTGCATGGCCACCCTGAAGACCTGGCGCTTCCTGCGGAAGCTGCGATGCAGCACCATCCGCATCACCAACATCGTCCGAGCCGCCCTCACCCCGCATCAGACCTGCTCAAAGTGAGGTTGGAACAGACTCGTTGCCGACCCTCCGGGCGCGCATCTGCCCACCTCCGCGCGGACCTGCCCGCAGCCGTCCCGCCGCGCGAAGTCAAGAACCAAGCTGCGGAGGAACGTCCGATCGCACGAGGCGGACTCCCGCGGCTGGGATGCGGCCGGGCAGGTAGACGAGTCCGCTGCCGTTGTCGAGGAGCGACCCCTCATCGACGCCGTCCACGGACCAGATATCAACCGGCCCACCGGTGTTGTTGATCTGAAGGAAGAACCCGACTTCCTCCTCGCCTCGACAGACGAAGATCCCCTCCACCTCAGGGCGGCGGCTGCCGGCGATTCCCCGTGCGGCGCCCATCCGGGTCCAATCCAGGCCATGCTGTGCAATCGACTGCCGATTGAGCACGGACGAAACGTGGAAGAGGTTCGAGGTATCAGGCACGCCAGGAGTATAGGAGGCAGCAACGCTGCCCCCTCAGGTCGAGGCCCTGCACCGCCGCGGGATCCGCCGCACCATACCGGACAAGGCCGACCGGGCGCCGCTCCGCCTTTGCGAAGCACCACGCGGGTCCTCTCCAAGGTTCCCCAACTCCCGGCCACTTCTAGCGCCGCAGCGTCGCGGAACCTTGTTCCCTCGTCGTACGGACCTGACTCGGCAAACGGGGAAGCCCGGGACTAGATTCCTTGGCATGTCTTCGCATCTCAGTCATGGCGCTTCGGGAGCCCTGCGGCGCTTCGCCGGATGGATTGCCCGAGGGTCGGTAGGCCATCCGATGCTGGAAGGGATCGATTACTGGGAAGAGCTACGCGAGTCGCCCTCCCAGATGGAGATCTGCGTCGCAATCTTCGCCAACGTCCTCGAACTGGACGAGCAGGGTGAGCCGGTCAATGAGAAGTACGCGGAGCGCCGGGCTGCCACCTATCTCTACACATACTGCACCGGGAAGTTGCCCCCGGAGAGCCGGCCATCGAGTCCTGGGAGTGTAGGCTTTATTGACCGTCGCCGCGCAGCGCCATTCGAGTACGGCCGGCGCCACCCGCGATCCCGCTCCCAGGACTGGTCTATCCGGTGAGGGCCAGGTCGTGCAGGCGCGCGATCCGTGCATCGCGTGTGGCACTCCATCGCCTCACAGACGGCAGTCGCGCAGGACCTTCCAGGTCTTCATCCGGGCGAAGGTGTGCACACCGCGGGCACGAACCTGCTTATGGGACCTGTTGTGTGCCTGTTTCCAATAACTGATCGTTTCAGAATGGCGACATGTGACCCTGCTCATTGGCCTCGGATCGGGCTGCACTCACGCTTACCGGGATCGCGTCGAGTCCTTGCGGAGGAGCTCATCTGCAGTGCAGGACTGGTCAAGATCCAGGACAAGGCAGATGCTGAAGCCTTGGTCATCACGCTGGACCTGGCCTTGGAGGTCGCACCAGCTGGCCGGACTGTCAGCGTTCACCGACACGACGAACGACTCTCCTTCGGTCGCCGAGTCCGAGGCTACGAAGCTCGACGGCGGGCCGTCCTGTGCCCAGAACCGCCACGTACCAGCTATTTCCGTAGGGCACTCGTAGTCGGGGACGGCATGCTTAGTCCCACTTGCCGAGAAGTTATGTCCAGCTGACACATGCACTTTGGCGCCGTTGGCATTACTCCAGTCCCCGACGAGCTCCGCCTGCTGGATCACGGCAGCGTCGCCGCCGGCTCCAGCGCATGCTGTGCACGCAAGAAGTAGAAAGCCGAGGACCGTGGCCAACTGTCCGAAGGGCCTGATGAGAGGGCGACGCATCCAGCCATCTGGCATCAGCGTGGACCGGCTGCCTCGGCCCTCTTGGTCTGGGGCCAGATTCCTGCTTGCCGAGTCCATGCCACCCTGCCCGTTCGAGACTGCTCGCTACTTGCGCCCGGTAGCCGCTTCTGCAGGAAGAGCCGAGCACGGCCGGAGCCAGCCTTCCACACGTTTTGAATATGTTCAATTAGTGATTACCGCTGAACCCGCTCAGATCTGCAGTCGAAGTTTCCGCAGGCAGATGATGCTCCAAGCAAGCTCGAGCAGGCCGTGGTAAAGGTCAGCTCGACGCTCGTAGCGGATGCGGAGCCGTTTGAACTGGTGCAGCCAGGCGAAGGTGCGCTCGACCACCCAGCGGACCTTGCCCAGTCCGGAGCCGTGGGCGACGCCGCGCCGAGCGATCAGCGGTTTGATGTCTCGCTTCCACAGCAGGCGGCGGTACTTGTCGAAGTCGTAGCCTCGGTCGGCGTACAGCCGCCGGGGTTTGCGGCGGGGGCGTCCTCGCAGGCCACGGATCGGCGGGACGGCGTCGAGCAGTGGCAGGAGCTGGGTGACGTCGTGCCGGTTGCCGCCGGTGAGGGTGACGGCGAGCGGGGTTCCGTGCCGGTCGACGATCACGTGGTGCTTGGAGCCGGGGCGGGCGCGGTCGACGGGCGAGGGGCCGACACGATCCCCCCTTTGAGGGCCCGGACGTGCGACCCGTCCACCGCGCAGTCGTCCAGGTCCAGCAAGTCGGCGCGGCGCAGCTCGGTCAGCAGGGCAGCGTGCAGGCGTGGCCAGACGCCGGCCTCGGTCCAGTCCCGTAGTCGGCGCCAGGCCGTCACCCCGGAGCAGCCCACGGTCTCCGCAGGAACGTCGCGCCAGGCGACGCCGGTCCGCAGCACGTACAGGACGCCAGCAAGTGCCGCCCGGTCTGGAACGCGAAGCCGGCCGGGATACCGGCGGCGCCGTTCCGGAGCGGGCGGCAGCAGCGGGGCCACCCGCTCCCACAGGTCGTCAGGAACAAGATCAGCACGCACCCCGAACACCCTGCCGACCAAGATCGTCAAACGCAAGACCACGGCTCGACTCATTCTGAAACGGCCAGTAAGGCAGATCCTCTCCTTGGCGGCGGCGGTGCGGCATGACGAGCCCGGTACCCGGGTAGCCGCCATCGGCGATGCTCATCGTGTTGCCGACAGCGCCTTCGCTCCAGACTCCGCCCAGGCCCGGCAGTGGTTGCGATCACCCAGTCCGCGGCCGACTTCGACACCCCGCATAGCGGAACCAGTTGCCGCGTCGTCACATTCGTCCGCCATTACGCGGCGACCAGCAGCACCCGGTCCTCCGACGGCAGCTTCCATGGCCGGCCCCGGCCCGGAAGTCGACAACCTCGCGACGCAGCGCGGTCACCAACTCACCGAAGACGCGAGGGCTCAGGCCGGTGAACGGGGCAATCCAGGACGGCTCGGACTCCGTGATCACGCCTGACACGGCCGAGATCATCGCAAAGCGAGATCACTTACGGGACAGCCCTAGCCGGCGATCTGGGATGATGCAGGTGTGGGATTCGAATCGATAGCCGCGATCGACTGGAGCTCGTTTCCCAGGCCCTGGCGTCCGCACCCGCCACGTGACGTTGCGGCACAGTTGCAAGCGCTGGCCGAGGCGGCCACCTTGAACCAGGCGGCCGGCGCGATGACGGCGCTGCTCGACAGTGCCCTCATCGATGATCTTGAAAGAGAAGTGCAGCCTGCCGCAGTCGCTGCTGCGCCGGTCCTCCTCGACATCATCGAGCGCGGGCATCCTCGGGCCCGCTCCGCGGCCATCGACCTTCTTTGGGAAATCCTCGGCCTACCGCCGGCGTCCGAATTCAGCCGGGTCGACGCCACGCAGACCGCTGGCTTTCGCCTGTGCTGCGCCATTGCCGATCACATCCGGGACCGACAGAGCATGCTGCGGGGGCACGGTCCATCAGGCCAGGAACTGTTGAGGGCTACTGACAGGCACTGGTGGTTCACGGTGGAGGAGGTGGTCGCGGCCGACGGCAAGGACGTCACGGTGTTCGGCACCCTCACAGGGCGACTTCCCAAGCGGTCGTGTGAGGCAGAGCTGCACAGCGGTCGCACCATCGTCGCGGTGCCTGCTGCCGAGGCGGAGTACGGCGGTGCAGATGAGGATGGCGCGGCATTCCTACGACTTTCGGGAACAGCCAGGTCCGCAGTAGCCCCCGGCGCTGTGCTCCGTCCGACCGATTGTGCTGCGAACCAGGGCTGAGCTGGCTCTTTGACATCCGATCTCGAACGGTGCGTCACACTTGCTCACTCGGTTCGGTAATCGCCGTACGTGGAAGCGGCCTTCGTCCGAACATGCGGCCCGACCGAGCAACACCGACATCCAGCGCAAAGGCCGTGAGGTCGTTGGCGTGGTGATCCCAGTCATCACGCCCGCGATCGGAGGGGCCCTGTTGATTCCGCACCCTGCCACGCTCGACGTCCCGCATGAGCTCGTCGAACATGGTGCCTGGCTGGCCACTGCCTGGCGTACGTGGACGAAACCCCGGACGTCCTGGTCTCCTGGGCGCCCGGCCTCCGCGAAGCCTACCGGCCTCGGTGAGGGCGACCACGTCGTCGTTGACGGCACTCTCTCTGATCCCCACCGACCGAATCCACGCCGATGAGCCCTCGTACTCGCTAAAGCACCGCAAGCATGGCATGAACGTGCAGGTCGCCACCCGTCCTGAGGGCACACCGCTGTGGTTCCCCCGCGCGACACCCGGTCGCGCCCACGGCCTCACCGCGGCCCGCGCCCATGGCATCGTCCAGGCCTGCCTGACCCGACAGATTCTCGTCCTCGCGGATCGCGCCTACCAGGGCGTCGGCGCCCCTTTCCGCACCCCGTACTAACGTCACCTCACATCGAGACGCACGAGCGCGCCGATCTCCACGAGCTGGTCCGGCAGCGCCAAGTCGGAAACGCCCATGACCGTGCTGGCGGGCCGGTGCTCTCCGAAGTACTCCGCGTGGAGGCGTGCTGTCGTGTCGAAGTTCTCACGCAGGTTCCTCACCAGAACCGTGGTCTCCACTATCTGGCCACGCTCGGCCCCGAACTGCCTCAGCACCAGGTCCAGGTTCTCCAGCGTGGTGCGGACCTGCAGTTCGAAGTCACCGGCGCCCACGAAGTCGCCGTGACGGTCATGAGACAGCTGCCCCGACACATAGACCGTTTCACCGACCTGGGTGGCCTGGCTGTAGCCGTACAACGACTCCCACGGCATGCCGAACCCGAACGTCTTCACCTGAGAACCCATGGTTCACTCCCTCGATGCGGTGCGCGGGGCCGACCGTCACAGGCAGGCCCCCTTGCATGCTGAAGCTACGGGTTCGTACGCACGATGCTTGTCCGGTAGCGCCACTCCCGTGTCCTCTGCGCGCACGAAATTGGCTGCCGTGGGCTCTTCCGGGCGCCGATGTGATGAACGGACCACGACGCCGACGATGAGGGCCCCTGCCTCCACGCCACACCCGTCGGCCAGCCCGTTTCACCGTTCAGCAGGGGATGAAAGAGGCTCACGGATGCGGTTCTGTGTGGTGGCGGGCCGGTGAGGTCGTCGGCCGAGCTGTCGCTGTGGGCGAATACCGCCGCGGGCACGGGCTATGCCCTCCGGGACGTAGCTGTCGGCGAGCGCTCGCGCCGCCGCGTCGGCCGCGGCTCGCGCCCCTCCACCGCCACGGTCCCCGCCAGGTGCCCCCGGTGGAAGTCGTGACGCCGATACTCTCCCGGGATGCCGCTCCACCAGTACGTCTACTTCGCTCTGAGCAGCCGACGCATCACACCGCAGGAGATCACCGAAGCACTGGGCATCGCGCCCGACGAGACACGGGTCCACAACCCCCGTCGGCTCCCCGCCGACCCGGCCCAACCGTTCAGGCAAAGCTGGAAAGTCGTGTGCAGGGAACCCGGCCTGCGAGTGGACGAACAGATCGCGCACGTTCTGGACCGCCTCCGGCCGCAGACGGCGCGCATCGCCGAACTCATGAAGCGGTTCAACGCAGGAGACGACGACCCGGATCAGGGCCTCGAGGCCAGGCTAGAGGTCGTCCGCTACTTCAACGACACCGAACAGCAGGGCGAGGCCGTGCTGCCGGACGATCAGGACGAGCCCAACCTCTTCGGCTGGTGGCTGGACCGTGAGGCGATCGCCTTCCTTGCCGCCACCGGCGCATATCTGGACGTCGACGAGTACGATCTGACCCCTGACACACAGTCGGAGTGAATTCCCTACGTCCCTCCGGAAATGAAGTTCAGGATGCACATCCTGGAAGACCCGTCCCCGCTCTCGGCCCGCGCGCAGGATCTCCTGCGCCGCACCGGCCGGCGGGAGTGTCCCGCCCGCATCGGGATACCGATCGAATTCTGGAAAGTGCGCGACCGGGCCGGGGAGTCGGTTCCTGCACCCATGGAGCTCATCATCCGGCTCGAGGGGTTCGAGCAGAGGTTCGGAGGCCTGCGCTACGAGGTGCGTCACAGCTGGGTCGTGGGCGGGGAGCGGTACGAGACCGCACGCGGGTGGGAGTACGACCACCTCGGCGTGAACACGCAGGCCTGGCAGGACCCCCGGCGAGGGGGCTGGTACTTCGTGTGGACCGGTGAGCGCGTGTCGAAGCCGTGCCGGGACCTGGTCCACACCGACGGCAGCGTGGGCACCGACGTCGACGGCGGCAGCCCCTACCTCCCCGTGGCCCCGTCCATCCCGCACCTGATCGAATCGCACGCCCTCACCGACGCCGTCGCGACGTGGCGGCCGTGGCCCATGGGCAACCTCACGGCCTCGGCCGTCGCGCTGCTCGACGGCCTGCGCGAAGTGCCCGAAGCCTCGTGGCATTCCTCGCGGTGGCGGCTCTCGGACGCCGTCGCCGTCATGGACTGCGGCGGCTGGGATCGCGTGAAGCCGCGCCGCCTGACGCGCGTGTGGTCTCGCGACGACGCCGGGTACCGCCAGGTGCGGGCCGCCCTTACCGCCGCCGCCCGGAAGCCGACCTGACGTGTCCCGCGGGCTTTACGAGGGACCCGCCGCCTCCGGCGCCTCCACCACGAAGAACAGGAAGCACGGCCTGCTCGCCAGGTCGTCGAAGGCGTCGGGGAACAGGGCGCGCGCGGCCGGGTCGGGCCGGGGCTCGCTGATGGCGGTCACCCGGAAGCCGGCGGCGGTGAACGCGTCGGTCATCGCGTGCAGCGGCTTGCGCCAGAGGCTGATCGGGGTGGACCGGCCGCCCAGCATCCAGTCGAAGGTGTAGCGGGTGGTCGCGAAGTAGTCGGGCCGCGGCTCCTGGAACGTGTAGGCCACGAAGGGGTGCTCCACCGACGCGATCAGCCGGCCGCCTGGCCGGAGCACGCGGCGGAACTCGGCGAGCGTCGGCCCCCAGTCCGCCAGGTAGTGCAGCACGAGCGACGCGACCACGTCGTCGAACGCGCCGTCCGCGAACGGCAGCGGGTCGCGCAGGTCGGCCACGTGCAGGGGCACGGCGTCGCCGAGCCGCCGCCTGGCCAACGCGAGCATCCCGGCACTGGCGTCCATACCGGTCACGAGCGCGCCCCGGTCGCGCAACGCGGCGGTCAAGGGGCCCGCGCCGCAGCCGGCGTCCAGTATCCGGCGGCCTCCCACGTCTCCGGCCAGAGCCGTCATCGCGGGCCGCTCGTAGTACGCGTTCACGAGGCTGTGCTCGGCCTCGGCCGCGTACGCCTCGGCGAAGCTGTCGTAGTCGTTCGCCCGGATTCGGTCCCCGGACCCGGTGAGGCTCTCGGAGACGTCTGGTGTGCGTTCCATCGGCGGAGCGTAGTGGTCACATGATCCCGTCGGGCAGGCCTAGACTGGGCTCGTGCCAAAGATCCACGCTGCCACGGTCGCCGACCACCGCACCCAGCAGCGTGCCGCCCTGCTCGACGCCGCGCGGCAGCTCCTCGCGGAGGGCGACGCCTCACGGGTGACCTTCGCGGAGGTGGCCCGGCGCACCGGGCTGGCCCGTAACAGCGTCTACAAGTACTTCCCCGACCGGCAGCACCTGCTGACCGAAGTGGTCCGGGAAGCCGCTCCGCACTGGACCGGGCGCATCCACGCCGCCCTCGCCGCCGCCGGCGACTCCCCCGAGGAACGGGTCGCCGCCTACGTCACCGCCCAGTTGGAGATGGTCCGCGACGGCGAGCACCGCATCGCCCGCGCCACCGCCGACGACCAGGACGCCGCCGCCCTGCGCGCGGGCGCCGACGAGGCGCACCGGGCCCTGCTCGACCCCCTCGTCGGCGCCCTTGAGGAACTCGGCGACGACGCCCCGCTCATGACCGCACGGCTTCTCCAGGGCTTCGTCAACGCCGCGACCACCGCCTTGGAGGCCGGCGCCGACTACGACGCCGTCACCGATCGAGCCGTACGGCTCGCCGTCGCGGCCCTCGGCGGCGTGACCCGCCCGTAGCCCGGCTGAAGGTCTCCCGGCCGCAGCCCGAGCCACCCGCGACCCCCGCCACCCGTCACCCGCGACTCACGAGGGTCGGCCCTCCGCCCCCGTCCGCCCGCCCAGCGTCCACGCCTCGATGTCGCGGTAACGGATCGGCGCGGGGCCGCGGCCGAAGTTGCTGCCGACCAGGTGGAGGCGTTCGGTGTGCCACGCCCGGCCCTCGAAGCCCGCGAGCGCGGAGGCCGTCTCTACCACGCTCGACAGGTCGTCGCGGCGGGCCCGGGCGAGGGTCAGGTGGGGGCGCAGGGGGCGTCCCTCGTAGGGGATGCCGCACTCCCGCACCAGGGCGCGTACGTCCGTCGCCAGGCGGTGGAGCCCTTCCAGGTCCCCGTCGATGCCGCTCCAGAGGACCCGCTCGTCGAAGTGGCCGCCACCGCGCAGCGCCAGTTCGAGGGGGCGGCGGGTCGCGGCGAGTTCCGCGAGGGGCCCGCGCAGGGGCGGCACGGCCGTGACGGGGAGCTCGCCGAGGAAGGCGAGGGTGATGTGCCAGTCCTCGATGCGGTTCCAGCGCATGCGGGGGTACGCCTCGTAGGCGGGGAGCAGCTCCCGCTCGAGTTCGTCCTTCGCGTCGTCGGGCGGGGCGAGGGCGATGAACACCCGGACGGTCGCCTCTTGGGTCTCTTCGTTCACAGAAGACTTCGTACCTTGCCGGGGCCGTCCGGGTCACCCTTACTTGACCTACAGGTCAAGAATACTGCTACCGTTGCCCCATGGGCAGGCCGAAGCAGTTCGATCCGGACGTGGCGGTGGAGCGCGCGATGGGCGTGTTCTGGCGCAAGGGGTACGCGGGCACGACGCCGCAGGATCTCGTCGACGAGATCGGCATCGGCAAGGGCAGCCTGTACAACGCCTTCGGCAGCAAGCACGCCCTGTTCGAGCGGGCGCTCGCCCGCTATCGCGACGCGCAGGCCGCCTGGCTGGAGGCCCTGCTGGACCACCCCGGCTCCGCGAAGGAACGCCTGCGGGGCGCCTTGGAGGCGCTGGTCGAGCTCGACCTCGGCGACCCGGACCGGCGGGGCTGCATGGCCGTCAACACCGCGGCCGAGTCGGCCCCTTCGGACGCCGGTACGACCGACACCGTCCGCGGGATGTTCGCCCGCACGGAGGGCGCCTTCCGGGCGACCGTCGAGGAGGGGCAGCGGGCCGGCGAGATCGACCGCGGGCGCGACGCGGCCGACGTGGCCTCGTGGCTGCTCGCGACCGTCATCGGCATGCGGGTGCTGGCGAAGACCGCCGAGGACGACACCCAGCTCAAGCGGGTCGTCGGCGCGGCGATCGCCTCCTTGTAGGACCCGAAAGGCCCTCCCCGCCCCGGTCTCACCCCGCCTCGCCCCGTCTCGCCCCGGTCTCGCCCCACCCTCCCCCACCTGGCGCCGCTCCCGGCGGCGCCCTTCGCTCGCCCTTATTTTGTACTTCAGAGTCAAATATATGTGAGGAGAATCGCATGGACCTCCGTCTCACCGGCAAGACCGCCGTCGTCACCGGAGCCGGCCGAGGGCTCGGCCTCGCCATCACCCGACAGCTCGTCGCCGAAGGGGTACGCGTGGTCGGCGCGTCCCGCACGGTCACCGCCGAACTCGAGGAGGTCGGCGCGCATCCGGTCGCCGCCGACCTGAGCACCCCCGAAGGGGCCGAAGAACTGGGGAGCCAGGCGCTGGCGCACCTCGGTGGAGTCGACATCCTGGTCAACAACCTGGGCGGCGGCGACGCGTTCGCCTTCGGGGGCTTCCTCGCGACCGACGACCACCTGTGGGCGCACAGCTTCGAGGTCAACCTGTTCGGCACGGTCCGGGTCACCCGACACCTGCTGCCGAGCATCGTGGAACGCCGTGGCACGGTGCTGAACATCTCCTCCATGACCGCCCGCCTGCCCGGCACCGGACCGGTCGAGTACGCCGCCGCGAAGGCGGGGCTCAACGCGTTCGGCAAGGCCCTCGCCGAGGAGTTCGGGCCCCGGGGCGTGCGCGTCAACACCGTCACCCCCGGCCCGACCCGTACCGGCCTGTGGGAGGACGAGAACGGCTTCGGCGCCCGCCTCGCCGAGGCCCAGGGCGTCGAGCACCGCGCGTTCCTGGCCGGGGTGCCCGCGGCGATGGGCCTGACCACCGGCCGCATGGTGGAGCCGGAGGAGGTCGCGGCCGTCGTCGCCTTCCTCGCCTCGGACCGCGCGGCCAGCGTGACCGGTGCCGACTACGTGGTCGAGGGCGGAGGCATCAAGACGGTGTGATCCGGAGCCACTTGAGGGCCGGGGCGTGTGTGGACAGCTTCGGCCGGCGCCGCTCGGGACGCGCCGCTCACCTCTCCCCCGCCCGGCGTCCTCCGGCCGCCAGCCTCACGCACAGGGCCGCCAGCGGAAGCTCCGCGAGTACGGCCATCGCGACGGCCGTGGCGAGTTCGGGGCCCGGTGCGGCCGTCGCGAGGTCCGCGCAGGCGTCGGCGAGGAGGAGGGTGGCGGCGGCCGCCGCGGGAGCGCGGTGGCGGGGGTCACCGGCCAGGAGGCGGGTGCCGGCCGCCAGGAGGGCCGCCGCTTCCAGGGCGTCCAGGGTGACCCAGGCCGCGGCTTCGGCGGGCGGGAGCGTGCCGGCCAGGTAGCCGAGCCAGGGCAGCAGGACCAGGCCCGCGCCCAGCAGGATGCGGCCCTGGAGGCGGGTGCGGGTGCGGGTGCGGAGCCCCTCGGCTGCGGTGGCGGGGTGGGTGGCGGTCAGGGCCATGGCGGGGCACCTCTCGGGATGTCGGATGTCGGATGTCGGGGCCTCGGGGCCTCGGGATATCGGGATATCGGGATATCGGCGCGTCGAGATGCCTGGGGATCGAGGCCGGGACCCCGTGTCCGGGCTCGTGATCAACACTCCTCCGCGGCACCGCGCGGGTCAGTAACACCGTTGTCCGACTTGGGGTGGCACTGGCTATACCCCCGGCCCTGACACCAGGTGCATTCCGGGCGGCGGGCTCCGGCACGTACGGTTGGATCATGAAGGTCCCGCCCCGGACGCGGCGCGCGCTCACCCGCGTGGCCCGAGACACGTCATTCCTCGCCCTGGGGGCACCGCTCCATCTCCTCCTGGGCTTCCTGCTGTTCGTGTTCTCCGGCCTTCTGTGGGAGACCGTCGGAGGCGGCGACGCCGACGCTCCGGTGATCATGGGCCTCGTCGTCGTGCTCGCGGTCCTGGCCGTGCCCGCGCTGACGGTCGCCCAGATATGGCGCTTCCGGCGACTGCTCGGCATCGACATACCGCGCCCCGGACCGCGGCGGGTGCTTCGCCAGGCCGGCTACCACTGCTTCACCGGCCTGCTGCTCGGCGCGCTCGAAGTGCTGCTGCTGGCGCTGCTGGTGGCGGGGGTGGCCGCCGCCACGGTGTACGTGTGGATCTGGGCGGTGCCCTGGGAGTGGCGGATCCAGCACCACGGGTACAGCAGCCAGGCGTTCTACGTGACGGTGGCAGGGCTCGGCGCGCTCGCCGCGGTGCCGGCCTGCGCCGAGGCGCTGGTGCGCGTGGAGACCCACCTCGGGCCCCGGCTGTTGGGGCCCGACGAGAGCGAGGACCTGGCGCGGCGGGTCGCCGACCTGACCGAGAGCCGGGCCGGGGCCGTCGACGCCGCGGATGCCGAACGGCGCCGTATCGAGCGGGATCTGCATGACGGCGCCCAGCAGCGACTGGTGTCGCTCGCGCTCAACCTGGGGATCGCCAAAGCCACGTTGAAGGATCTGCCGCCCGAGGCGCGGGCCGTCATCGAGGCGGCCCACCAGGAGGCGAAGGAGGCGATCGAGGAGCTCGGCAACCTCGTGCGCGGACTGCATCCGGCGGTCCTGGACGAACTGGGCCTCGACGCCGCCCTGTCCGGGCTCGCGGCGAGGTCGCCGCTGCCGGTGCGGCTGCGGGTCGACCTGCCGCCCCGTCGGACGGGCGCGCAGGGCGGGGAGCCGGGATCGGGGGACGGCGAGCGGGCGGCGTCCGCCGTCGAGGCCGTCGCCTACTTCGTGGTCTCCGAGGCGCTGACGAACGTCGCCAAGCACGCGCGGGAGGCGACCCGGGCGGATGTGACGGTCACCCGCCTGGGCGCGATACTGCGGGTGGTGATCGCCGACGACGGGGTGGGCGGGGCCGATCCGTCCAGGGGAAGCGGTCTGCGGGGGCTCGCCCAGCGCGTGCGGTCCGTGGACGGGACATTCCGGATGAGCAGTCCCGTGGGGGGACCGACCATGATGAGCGTGGAGTTGCCGTGCCCGACGTGAGGCGTGCCGTGATCGCCGAGGATTCCGTGCTGCTGCGGATCGGCCTGGTCAAGGTGGTGGAGATGGCCGGCTTCGAGGTGGCGGCCGAGGCGGGCGACGCCCAGGGGCTGCTGGCCGCCGTGGCGGAGCACCGGCCCGATCTCGCCGTCGTGGACGTCCGGATGCCGCCCGGCTTCACGGACGAGGGGGTGCGCGCCGCCCTCTCGATCCGCAGGGACCGGCCGGAGACCGCCGTGCTGCTGCTCTCCCAGTACGTCGAGGAGCGCTACGCGGCCGAGCTGCTCGCCACCAACACGAGCGGTGTCGGCTATCTCCTGAAGCAACGGGTGGCGGACGTCGAGGAGTTCGTCGACGCGCTGCGGCGGGTGGCCGACGGCGGCACCGCGCTCGACCCGCAGGTCGTGGCGCAGCTGCTGGTCCGCAGGCCGAGCGATCCGCTGGAGCGGCTGACGGCCCGCGAGCGGGACGTCCTCGCCCTGATGGCCGAGGGCCGCTCCAACGCGGGCATCGCCGGGCAGCTGGTGGTCAGCGAGAGCGCCGTCGCCAAGCACATCAACAGCATCCTCGCCAAGCTGGACCTCCCCCGGGCGGACGCCGACCACCGCCGGGTGCTGGCGGTGCTGCGGTTCCTGGGAGTGGCGGGCTGACGTTCTCCTCCCCCCGCCCTCACCACGTCCGCCACCCCGAGTAGGGCCGGAGCGTCCCGTCGCCCCGGCGTTCGTCTTCACACCGGCCAGGACCGGCGCGGCGAGCGCCCGTCGTCCGTTCCCTCGCCCATCCCGCCATCCGTTCCGCAGCCCGTTCCCTAGCCCGTTCCGCCATCCGTTCCGCCGCCAGGGACGTCCCGAACTGCGCCACACGGCTCCGGCCCGCTACGGCCGGCTCCGAGCAACTCCAGCCGGCCGAACCGCCGTCAGTCACGCTCGCCCAGGTCCAGGCGGTCGGCCAGGCCCGCGGCGGCGAAGGCCGCGATCACCTCGTCACGGCCCTCGGTGAAGTGGGCCCAGCTGTCGTAGTGGACGGGGACGACCCGGCGGGCGTCGAGGATCACGGCCGCCTCGGCGGCCTGGGCGCTGTCCAGGACGATGGTCGCGCCGTCGAAGAGGACGGGGAAGCGGGGTGCGCCGGCGAAGAGGACGGCGGTGTCGACGGGGGCGAAACGCACGGCGGTCTCCTTGACCAGGTCGAGGGAGGCGTTGTCGCCGCTGACGTAGACCGTGGGAAGTCCTTCGCCGGTCAGGACGAAGCCGACGACCTGACCGACTATCGGCTCGATCGCCTCGCGTGCGCCGGGACCGTGGAGGGCGGGCACGGCGGTGACGGTGACGGTGCCGCCGCCGGGGCGGTCCAGGTCGACGGACTCCCAGTCGGCCAGGCCCTTGGCCCGGTCGCCGAGGCGCTGCCCGCCACCGGGGGTGGTGAGGGTGAGCGGGACGTCGGCGAGCAGGGCCCGGCCGGAGGTGTCCAGGTTGTCGGGGTGCTCGTCGTGGGAGAGCAGGACCACGTCGACGCGGCCCAGGTCGGCGGGGGTGCCGGCGGCGGGGGCCGTCTTGACCAGGGGGCCGGCGGGCGTCGGGTACTCGCCGGGGGCGTCGAAGGTCGGGTCGGTCAGGAAGCGCAGGCCGCCGTACTCGAAGAGGGCGGTCGGGCCGCCGAAGACGCGGACGGGGAACTGCTCTCCGACGGGGCTGGTGACAGACATGAGAACCTCACGGATAGGGAGCTCGTAAACCGTGACAGTAGAGGCGTCTCACGGATCGACGCAACCCGTACCATGAGAGACATGAAGGAGACCGCGACCACCGAACCGCTGCCGCCCGCACCCGGCGCCGAGCGCTACCCCGCCCTCGACCTGGCCAACAGCGCGGTCGCGCTGCCCAATGGGCAGTTCGCCGATCTCCTCGCCACCCCGGCCGGCGCCGAAGAGTGGCTCGTCGACCGCGGCCTCGCCCCGGTGGACACCGGCATGAGGGAGCTGTGCGCCGGCCTGCTGCGCTCTCTGCGCGAACAGGTCCGCGCCCTGCTCGGCGCCCATGTCGCCGGTGCCCCGGCCCCCGCCCAGGCGCTGACCGCCGTCAACGACGCGCTGACGCGGGCCCCGTCGGCCGCCCTGCTCCACTGGGACCCGGACCGCGGCCACTACCGGGAGGCGGCCCACCCCGTCACCCAGATCGTCGAGCACGCGCTCGCCGTCCTCGCCGCCGACGCGGCCGACCTGCTCACCGGTCCCGACGCCGACCGGCTCACCGCCTGCGGCTCTCCCCCGTGCACCCGCTACCTGTTGCGGCACGGCCGCCGCCACTGGTGCTCCGTCCGATGCGGCGACCGCGCCCGCGCTGCCCGCGCCTACGCCCGCCGCACCCGGTCCGGCCAGGACTGACCGCGCCGGTCACAGCGGACCCGGCCCCCACACAGGCGTCGGCCCCTAAAGGCTTCGGCCCGTACAGGCCGGCGTTCGTGAGCCCGACGCCGTCGTTCGGCGGCCGGGCGCCGGCACCTGTCTCCTGGCGGGGCACCCGGCCGCGACGGCGGGCCCGGTCGTACGGATCAGACGGTGCGGGTCAGACCGTACCGGCCGGGCCTACCGGGGGGGGCGGTACGGATCAGGCGGTGCGGTCGGCGGCGAGCTGGGCGGCCAGGGCGGGGATGCCGAGCGCCTGCTCGTCGGAGGGCGTGGCCTGGTACAGCTTGTTGGTCAGCTGGTGCGGATCGCCGACCAGGTCGTAGTACTCGCGGAACTTCACCTGCCCGGTGCCGGAGACCGTGCCGTTCCCGTCCGTCGTCAGGTCGTAGTACTCGGTGTACTGCTTGTCCTTGGCAACGTAGGAGGACCAGGTCGGCACGCCGCCGGCGGCGGTGCCCTGCTTCCACCACTCCACGAGGAGGTGGTCGCGGCTGTACGAGGAGAGCAGCGACCTGCCGTCCTGCGGGGCGCTCGGGGTGATGCCCGCCGCGTCGAGGATGGTGGGGGCGATGTCGATGTTCGCGACGATGCGGTCGTCCACGGTGCCCGCCCCGAGCCCGCCGGCCGGCCAGGACAGGTAGAAGGGCACCTCGTGGGCCGGTCGGTAGGGCACCGACTTGGCGGTCCAGCCGTGGTCGCCCCAGCTGAAGCCGTTGTCCCCGATGTAGATGACGAGCGTGTTGTCGAGCTGCCCCAGGTCCTGGAGCCTGTCCTTGAACGCCTGGACGGCGTCGTCGACGGACAGCAGCGTGCGCAGCTGCTCGGCGCGGATGTTCCGGCCGTCGGCGAGGGTGCCGGTGGCGTTCTTGATGTACCCGGGCTTGTCGGAGCGGTCGCCCTCGGGGACGGAGGGCCGCCCGTTCCAGTCCGGGACGGGGGTGCCGGCGTACTTCGCCTCGGGGGTGCGCGGGCCGTGCGAGGCGTACGGGGTGACGTACGCGAACCACGGGCGGGGGTCGGTGGCGGCCTTGTCGAGGAACTTCAGGGTGCGGTTCTTCACGATGGTGGTCGTGTAGCCGTTGATCGTCTGGACGGTGCCGTCCACGTTCCACCGGGCGTCGACGTACCCGGGCTGGAGCAGGGCGAACTCCTCGAAGTGCGGCGGGTTCTCCGCCAGCGTCCACGAGTTCAGGTACTTGCCGAACAGGCCGGTGCGGTAGCCCGCCTGCGCGAGGTACTTCTGCACGGTGGTGCTCTGGTCGAGCGCGTACGAGGCCTTGTTGTTGCGCACGCCGTGGTGGTGGGCGTGCCGGCCCGAGAACACGCTGGAGCGCGACGGGGCGCACAGCGGGGTGGCGACGTGCCCGTTCGTGAACTTCACGCCCTGGTCGGCGAGCCAGGCGAGGGTCTTGGGCAGGGCCCACTCGGTGTGCTTCGGCTGGTCGTCGGTCACGATCAGCAGGATGTTCGGGCGGCCCGCGGCAGCAGCGGGGCCGGCTCCGGCGACCTGTGCGAGGGCGGGCACGGCGGTGGCTGCCGCCACCGCGGCGGCGCCTCCGATGAAGCCGCGGCGGCTCACCGGGGGGCGTCGGTTCTCGCTCATGATGTCCATTCCTCCTGGGTGCGTCTGGGTCGGGGCACGCGCGGACGCCTGGGGCGGGGCGGGCTGGGGCGAGCAGGCCGGCACACAGGCAAATTCAGTCATGGGCATGACATGCGCTGCCGGGGAGCCTGCCTTCCGGGCACGCGACCGCGCGTGGGCGCACGGCGGACGGACGGCTGCGGGAGCCGTGCGGCGGCCGTGCGGTGGCCGTACGTACGGGAAGGGAAGAGACGGGAGTCAGGCGGGTGCCGCCAGGTGGGGATCCCGTGGGGGAACGGGGCGCGTCAGCGCGCCGGGGCGACCGTACACAGGGCGCTCGCCAGGTGCCCTTGGTCGACGTGGCGGCGCGCAGTGAGGATTCCTGCTGCCATGACGAAGAGCGTAGGCCGAGCGGAACGGCGGTTCCATGTACGGCAGATGAAATGGCCCGCCCGGGGAGGCGTCAGCTCGCCGTGGTCCGGCTGCCCGGGTCGTCCAGGCTGCTGGCCAGCGCCCAGATCACGAACACGTCGATCGCCATCAGCAGGATCGACCAGAACGGCGAGTACGGCAGGAAGAGGAACTGTGCGAGCAGGCTGAGCGAGACGAGGAGCAGGCCCGCGAAGCGTGCCCAGGTCCGGCCCTTCAGCAGGCCCGCACCGGTGAGGGCGACGAGCGCGCCGAGGACGATGTGGATCCAGCCCCAGCCGGTGAGGTTCAGCTCGTACACGTACGTGCCGATGCGGGTGTACACCTCGTTCTCGGCCACGGCGGCGATGCCCTGCAGGACCGCGAGGATGCCGCTGCACAGCATCAGCACCGCCGCGAACATCACCCCGCCGGCCACCCAGCCCCTGCTGTCCTGGCTGTTCCGGCCGCCCCCGGGCGTCCCTGACGGCTGCGCTGCCTGCTGGCCCATGCCCGTGTTCCCTTCTGGTGCTCCTGCTTCGAGCGTCCTCGGGGAGCCGCCTCCGAACCACATGGAATCCGCCGAACAGGTGATCCCGCGTCATGGGGTGGGAGGGCGTTCGGGTACGGGCGTGGCTCCGACGGTCATGCCGACCGCGATCACCGCCACGTTCACGATCACGACGCGACCACGACCGCGACCACGATCACGACGCGACCGCGACCACGACCAGCTTCGGCAGACGGCCGTGGATGATGTCGCCGCGCCCGCCCGTCGCTTCCGTCAGGACTCCGGATGGGCCGACCGCCGGCGCACCCGCACCGGGTCCACGCCCAGCGCCGCGAGGAGTTCGGCGGCGGGATCCGGCAGCGCGCAGTCCAGCAAGGACTCCAGGACGGCTTCGGTGGTACGGGGCCGCTTGCCCGCGCCGGGGCTCACGACGGCTCTGGCGTTGGAGGTCAGCGAGCCGACGCTGAGCGGCGGGCGGCTGCTCGTCGGGTTGACCGCGCCGGGGTACGCGTGGTCGGTGCGGATGCCCACGGCGGCCAGCGCGGCGCGGTCGAGGGCATCGAGCGCGGCGCGCGCCTGTTCGAGCGTGACGCCGAGGATCCGGGCCTGAGTCTCGTCGTGGAGCAGTCCGAGCAGGAGGTGTTCGGTCCCGAGACGGCGGTCGCCGCGCCGCCAGGCCTCGTCGAGGGCCGCCTTCATCACGGTGCCGAGCGGGCCCCTGTCCAGCAGTCGGTCGAACACGCCGGTCACCTCCGGTACTTGCTGTGGACGGATTGACGGGAGACGCCCAGGGCGTCGCCGATCTGCTCCCAGGACCAGCCCTGGGAGCGGGCGTGGTCGACCGCCGCCGATTCGATCTGCTCGGCCAGCCGGTGCAGGGCCTGGGCGGCCCGCAGGCCGGTGGCGGGGTCGGCGGCGCCGACGCGGTCGGTCAGGGTGAGGTCCTTCATATATGTCAGTCTGGGCTGACACCACGGCGCTGTCAACCCAGACTGACACGCCGGAGCGCGGAGCGCCCGACGCGGTGTTCCTGCCGGCCCTCTCCCAGGCCCCGGCAGTTGCCTCGGATGCGCGCCGATCACCGATCCGGCGTCGCCGCGCAGCGCTGACGGCGAGCATGGTCCGCACCGTTCGCCGACGGTGCGTTTTCTCCGGTGTGCGTGTCGCACGCGTCCGCGACATCCGCCCCCCATCAGTCGCCGGGGAGCCGCCACGAGGGCGCGGCGGGACAGGGGCGGAGGTGCGGCGCCGGTCAGGCCAGGGCCAGGAAGAGCTTCTCGAGCTCCTCCTCCGACATGGGCGGGGCATCGGCGGCGCTCTCGGCGAGGCATTGCCTCATCCCGCTGGCCACGATCTTGAATCCGGCCCGGTCGAGGGCTTTGGAGACGGCGGCGAGCTGAGTGACCACGTCCTTGCAGTCACGACCCGCCTCGATCATGGCGATGACGGCGGCGAGCTGCCCCTGGGCGCGGCGCAGCCGATTCAGTACGGGGCGCACGGCCCCTTCTTCCACCTGCACGGAGATCTCCTCCACTCTCACCCCCTCAACCAGGATACCCCTAGGGGTATTAACCACTACTTTTCGTTCGCAATCGGGCAGCTGTCGCGGCGAGCACCGCGGCGCCGAGGACGCCCCAGGTCGCCGGGTGGGCCCACAGGCCGGTGTCCAGTTGCTGGGCCAGGACGAAGACGCCCATCACCACGACGAACCACCCGAAGGCCTTGCGCAGGGCGTCCTGCGGGATGCGCCCCGCGAAGCGGGCGCCGATGACGCTGCCCGCCACCGCCGCCGCGGTCACCATCAGGGCCAGGCCCCAGTCGATCTGCACGCCCGAGAGGTGTCCGGCCAGGCCGGCGAACGACTTCATGGCGATGACCAGGAGCGAGGTGCCGACGGCGATGCCCATGGGCAGGCCGCCGAGGATGGCGAGCGCCGGGACCACGAGGAACCCTCCGCCGGAGCCGACCAGGCCGGTGACGGCGCCGACGACCAGACCCTCGACCGCGATGTGCTTGAGCGGCAGGTCGCGGTGCCGGATCTTCGGCTCGCCGCCGCGCCGCGGCTTGCGGAGCATCGCGACCGCCGTGGCGAGCATCATCAGGGCGAACGCGACGAGGAGCGCCGTACCGGGCACGTACTCGGCGATCCGTCCGCCGCCGTAGGCGCCGACCATGCTGAAGGCGCCGAAGAGCAGGCCGGTCCTCCACCGGACCCGGCGGGCACGGGCGTGCGGTACGAGCGCGGCCAGGCTGGTGACGCCGACGACGAAGAGGGAGGTCGCGATCGCCTCCTTCGTGTCCTGCCCGGCCAGGTAGACCAGGATCGGCACGGTCAGGATCGACCCTCCGCCGCCGAGGATGCCGAGGCTGACGCCGACGAGCAGGGAGGCCGCGATGACGAGGGCGGTCACGGGGTGCTCCGCAGTTCCGCGATGACCGTGCGGATGTCGGTGCGCGGCCCCCGGTTGTAGGGGAGCTTGGAGAGCAGGACGCCCATGGCGCAGGAGTTGCTGAGCGCCGCGTACGTCAGGCCGGCGCCGATCGCGGTGCCGACCAGGTGCGCGCCGGGCACGAACACGCCGACGAGACCGGTGACGAGCACGATCGAGCCGGCGACCAGCCGGACCTGGCGCTCCATGTCCCACCGCTCGGCACCCCGGTTCGCGGGGCCTCCGGCCGCCTCCCAGGCGTTCATGCCGCCTTCGAGCACGCGGAGGTTCGGCAGGCCCGCCTCGGCGAGGGCCTTCTCGGCCTGGGCGGCACGGGCGCCGGAGCGGCAGACGAGCACGACCTCCTCGTCGAGGTGGGACAGCAGCTCGGCGCGGTGCTCGCGCAGGGTGGCGAGGGGCACGTTGTACGAGCCGGGTATGTGCACGGTCCGGAACTCGCCTGGGGTCCGCACGTCGAGCAGGCGCGGCGCACGCCCTTCACGGACGAGCGCGTGGAGGACGGCGGGGGCGATCGAGGAGTTCCTCCCGGGCTCCTCTCGGCTCGCGGAGCCCTGGGGGCTCTCGGGCTTCGCAGGGTTCGCGGGGTTCGCAGGGCTCGCGGGGTTCGCGCGGCTCTCGGTCATGCGTGGCTCCTGTTCAGAGGGGAAATACCCAGGGGGGTATTTCCGGGGGTGTAGGGGGCCCCGGGATCCCGTGGGCGAGGAAGGGGGCGGTACGGGACGGGGATCAACGGAAGGGGGCGGTACGGGACGGGGATCAGGCGTCCCCCTCCCGACGGCCGGTCAGGCGTCGGCGGGTTCCGTCGACAGGGCCCAGGCGGCGTAGCCGCCGAGGATGTCGGAGACGTCGCCGAAGCCGCGGTGGCGCAGGAGGCTCGCCGCGATGGACGACCGGTGGCCGCCGGCGCAGTGCAGCACCAGGGGACGATCCGTGGGCAGCTCGTCGGTCCGGGCGGGGAGTTCGCTCAGCGGGATGTGCAGGGCGCTCTCGATGAAGCCGTTCGCTCCGCGTTCGCCGCAGGTGCGGACGTCGACGACGAGCGGGGGTTCGTCGCCGGCGAGGGCGGCGCGCAGGCGGGCGGCGGTCAGACGGCTCGCGGGGGCGACCTCGTCGGCGAGGGCGGTCAGGGCGTCCTCCGGGTTGCGCAGGTAGCCGACGGCCCGGTCGAAGCCGATGCGGGCGAGGCGGGTGACGACCTCTTCCTCGCGGTTCTCCGGCGCCATGACGATCAGTTCGTCGGCCGGGTCGAGGACGGTGCCGGCCTGTTCGGCGAACCGTCCCTCGGCGGGCACGTTGACCGCGCCCCGCAGGTGCCCGTTGGCGAAGTCCTGCGGCGAACGGGCGTCCACCACGACCGCGCCGGAGCGCCGCAGTTCGGCGAACTCGTCCAGGGAGAGCGGTCGCGGCGCCGCCGCCGCGTCGTACAGGAGCCGCTCCTTGCGGTTCAGTTCGGCGTCGTAGGCGAAGTAGCCGGGCGCGGCGGACTGTCCGGCGGTGACGAGGGCGACGAACTCCTCCCGGCCCATCGGGGCGCAGGCGTAGTTGGTGGCGCGCTGCTCGCCGATGGTGGACTGCTTCTCCGTGGAGAGGTTCTTGCCGCAGGCGGAGCCGGCCCCGTGGGCGGGGAAGACCCGCACCTCGTCGGGGAGGGCCATGAGCTTGTTCTGGACGCTGTCGTGGAGCATGGCGCCGAGCTCCTCGGCGGTCACGCCCACGGAGGCGAGCAGGTCGGGTCGGCCGACGTCGCCGATGAACAGCGCGTCGCCGGTGAGCACGCCGTACGGCACGGCGTCGGCGGCGCGCTCGTACACGAGGACGCTGATCGACTCGGGGGTGTGGCCGGGCGTCGCCAGGATCCGGAGGGTGACGTCGCCGAGCACGATGCGCTCGCCCTCGGCGAGCGTGCGGATGGGGTACTCGGTCTCGGCCCCGCTGCCGTAGCCGATCCAGGCGCCGGTGCGGTCGGCCATCTCCAGGTGGCCGGCGACGAAGTCGGCGTGGAAGTGGGTGTTGATCACGCCGACGACGGAGAAGCCGTGCGCGGCGGCGTCGGCGAGGTACTCGGACACGTCGCGGCGGGGGTCGACGACGACGGCCTGGCCCGTCGTCTCGTCGGCGATCATGTACGACGCCTGGGAGAGGCAGTCGAGGTAGTACTGGGCGAAGAACACGGCGATTCCTCCATCGGGGACGCGCGTCCGGTCGGTTACGAAGGGCGGACGCGCCGATTCTGGATACCCCCCTGGGTATCGATGCATCCGACCGTAAACAGGTCGACCCTCGCGAGTCAAATACCCCCCTGGGTATCCTGGATCACATCCCCACAATACCCATGGGGGTATATTGGCCAGCTGAAACGAGGACGGGGCGGACGGGACGGGACGGAAAGATGACCGAGCGGACGAAGCCGAGGGCGGTGTCGGACACCACGACACCCGAGACCGAGACCGCGCCCGGATCCGTCCCCATCCCCGCCGTCCCCATCCCCGCCGCCGCCATCCCCGCCGCAGCCCCCGGCGCGGTGCGACTGGGGCTGCGGGAGAACCGGGCGCAGTTCGCGCTGCTCGTCGTCGTCACGGTCGCGGTCGGCGCACTCGTCGGCCTGGAGCGCACCACGGTGCCGCTCATCGGGGTCGAGGCCTTCGGGCTCACCAGCAACCTGGCGGTCTTCTCCTTCATCGTGGCCTTCGGCCTGACCAAGGCCCTCACCAACCTCGCGGCCGGCGCCCTGACGGCCCGCTTCCGGCGCAGGCAGCTGCTGCTCGCGGGCTGGCTCGCGGGCGTGCCGGTGCCTTTCGTGCTGGCGTGGGCGCCGTCCTGGTGGTGGATCGTCGCGGCGAACGTGCTCCTCGGCGTGAACCAGGGTCTGACCTGGTCGATGACCGTGAACATGAAGATCGACCTCGTGGGGCCGGCCCGCCGCGGCCTGGCCACGGGCCTGAACGAGGCCGCCGGCTACGTGGCGGTCGGGGCGTCCGCCCTGCTCACGGGCTGGCTGGCGACCCACTACGGGCTCCGTCCGGCACCGGAACTCATCGGCGCGGTCTTCGTGGGGGCGGGGCTGGTCCTCTCCCTCCTCGCCAAGGACACGGCCGCCCACCTGGCACTGGAACTCGCCCGGCACCCCGCCCCGGCGGGAGCCGTCGGGCCTGATGCGGGCGAGGTCCCGTTCGCCGCCGCCTTCGCCCGCACCTCGTGGCGTGACCGCTCCCTGCGCGGGGCGAGCCAGGCGGGCCTGGTGAACAACCTCAACGACGGCCTGACCTGGGGCGTCTTCCCGCTGCTCTTCGCCGACCACGGGCTCGGCATCGCCGCGATCGGCCTGATCAAGGGGCTCTACCCGCTCCTGTGGGGCTTCGGCCAGATCCCGGCCGGCCACCTGGCCGACCGGATCGGCCGCAAGCCGCTGATCGTCTCCGGCATGCTGGTCCAGGCCGCCGGCCTCCTCGCCGCCGTCGCCCTCCTCGACCGCCCCCTGTTCGCCGGACTGCTCTCCGCCGTGGGCCTGGGCATCGGCACCGCGCTGGTGTACCCCGCCCTCATCGCCGCCGTCTCCGACCGGGCCCACCCGTCCTGGCGGGCGAACGCCCTCGGCACGTACCGCTTCTGGCGCGACCTCGGCTACGCGGCCGGCGCACTCCTGGCGGGCGTACTGGCCGACGCGATCGGCCTGAACGCGACGATCCTGACGGCCGCCACCCTGACCGCCGCCTCCGGCCTGCTGGCGGCGCGCTGGGTGAGCGACCCCGACCGACGACCGCGATGAGCGGTGGCCGACCAGGACCGGCAAGGCACCGTAGCCCTGCCGGTCCTGACGCCCGGCGCGGCCGTCAGGAGCGATAGGCGACCAGCGCCATCATCCCGGCCTCGCCGTGATACGCGTTGTGGCAGTGGAGCATCCACTGGCCGGGGTTGTCGGCGTCGAAGTCCACCGACAGGGTCCTGCCGGGCAGGACGATGGCGGTGTCCTTGCGGGGGCCGGCGGCGCCGAGCTGGTAGGTGTGGCCGTGCAGGTGCATCGGGTGCCACATCTCGGTGCGGTTGACGAACTCCAGGCGGACGCGGCGGCCTTCCTCGATCAGCAGGGGGTTCGCCGTCGGGTCGTCCATGTCGAAGCGCCTGCCGTTCAGGGCCCAGTCGTAGGCAGCCATCGTGCCGCTGATGTCGACGCGGTGCACGATGTCCGGCTTCGCCGCCTCCAGGCGTACGGCGTCGGCGGCGCGCAGCTGCGTCGCCGTCAGCAGCCGCCCGTCCAGCTCCTTCGGCCGCACGGTCGGGGCCGGTGCGGCGCCGGAACCGGTCCGCACCAGCGCCATGCCGGTGGCGTTCTTGCCCTCGGCCAGCGCGACGAGCGGGAACACGCCGTCGGCGAGGGTGACCAGCACGTCGTACCGCTCCCCCATGCCGACGAGCAGCGCGTCGACCTCCTCGTGCCGCACGGGGAATCCGTCGGTGTGGGTGATCGTCATCCGGTGGCCGCCGAGCGCCACCCGGTACGCGGTGTCGGACCCTGCGTTGACGATGCGCAGGCGCACCTTCCGGCCCGGCTCGCCGCGGTGGACGTCGGGGTCGGCGGGGACGCGGCCGTTGACGAGGTGGTGCGGGTACGCCACGTCCCCGGCGTCACCGCCCAGCAGCTCGCTCCGCGCGCCCATCAGCGTGAACCCCCTGGACGGAGGGGCGGACCCGCCGCCCATGTCATGTCCGGGCATGCCGCTCCCGCCGGTTCCTCCGTCCCCCATGTCCATGCCCGCGTGCGGGCCCATCCCCTTGGAGAGTTCCGCGAAGGCCTGATCCGGGGTGCCGGTGACGCCGTCGAGCCAGTCGTCCAGGACGACGACCCACTCCGCGTCGTACGCCAGCGGCTCCTTGGGGTCCTCCACGATCAGCGGCGCGTACAGGCCGCGGTCAAGCTGGACCCCGACGTGCGGGTGGAAGAAGTACGTGCCCGGGTCGGGGGCGATGAACCGGTAGGTGAACGTGGATCCCGGACGGACGGCGGTCTGCGTGGCGGGCGGCACGCCGTCCATGTCGCCGCGCAGGGCGATCCCGTGCCAGTGGAGGGAGGTGGTGGTGCGGTCCGGGAGTTGGTTGGCGAGCGACGCGACCAGGGTGTCGCCGGCGTCGATCCTGATCTCCTTGCCGGGGGCCCGGCCGTCGAACGCCCAGGTCCTGACGGTGATCCCGGCTCCGAGGTCGGCCTTGGCCGACGCCGCCGTGAGGGTGTGCTTCCGCTCCTTGCCGGTGCCGGTACGGGTGTCGGCTCGGGCCTTCTCCGCCCTGGCCACCTCGGGGCCCGAGGCGCCGACGAGCGTCGGGCCGCCGCTCGTACCGGAACCGGAACCGGAGCCGGAGCCGGAGCACGCGGTGAGCGCGCCGGCGCCGGCCGCGCCGAGCCCGGCGAGCAGGAGGGAGCGGCGGGCGATGGGGGGCTTGCGGGTCATCTGGGGAGCCTCGTCTCAGAAGCGGGCGACGTGGAGGTGTGCGCGTGCGCGGCGGCGGTCGGCGCCTCGGCAGGGCCGGGGGGGGCACGGCGGTCGCCGTCCGAAGGCGGGGCCTATATGCGCAGCTGAGACAGGATCGACAGATCGGGTGGCGCGCGCCCGAGCGTCGCGCCGAGCACCGGCCGTGCGCTCGGACCGGAGACACGACGGGTGCGGTCGGCTTCCCCGAGCGCCTTCGCGGCGACCGTGGGCGGATCGACGACCGGGGCCGAACAGTGTCCCGCGCCGGGACTCGGGCAGACCCCCATGGCCGCCTTCGCCTCCTCGGCCGAGGAGGCGTCACTCGGCATGGCGTGGGTCATGCCCCGGGCGGGGGTTGCCGCCGCCGGCGCGGCCTCGTGGTGGACGAGCACGGCGAAGGCGACGAGCAGCATGAACAGCACACCGAGCCTTCGCCCGGCTCCACCACGCTCCACCACGTCGACCTCCTCCCCTGACCGTCGGCCATCGGCCGTCTCCCCTTGGCCGTTCACGTTGAAAGCCAAGCCGCTAAGTGGATTCACATTGGTGTACCGATCCGTAGGCTACCTCGCCCGTCCACGAGTGAGGTCCTCGCCGGCATGCGAGCTTCCATGAACCGGGGTTCGGAGGACGACAGCGGGCCGCGCCGCCGCACGAAGATCGACGGTTGTCACTCTTCAGCTAAGACGCTTAGTATTCGATCGCTCCTCCGGCCGCCTGCCGGGCCCGTGCCCCGGCCCCGGCCGGGGGAGCCCTCCCGAGGAAGAAGGAGCTGGCCCATCGTGGCGTCCCACCGCCGTCCCAAGCCCTCGCGCCCCCGCTACGCGGGCGTTCTCACGACGACCGCGGCGGCGGCCGTGGCGCTGTCCGCGCAGTCCGCGTGGGCCGACCCCGCGCCCGATCCCCGGAAGAAGGGCGTCCAGGCCGAGATCGACCGGCTCTACGAGGCGGCCACGCAGGCGACGGAGAAGTTCAACGGCGCCAAGGAGAAGGCCGACGCCCTCCAGAAGCAGGTGGACTCCCTCCAGAACGCCACCGCCCGCAAGCAGGGCGAGCTCAACAGGCTGCGCGACCGGGTCGGTTCGCTGGCCGCCGCGCAGTACCGGGGCGGCGGACTCGAACCGTCGATGCAGCTGATGCTCTCCGCCGACCCCGATTCGTTCCTGGAGCGCGCGAGCCTGCAGCAGCGGCTCAGCGAGCGGGACGTGAACACCCTCCAGCTCTTCGAGGCGCAGCGCCGGGACCTCCAGCAGCAGCGGACGGAGGCCGCGCGGAAGCTCGCCGAGCTGGAGGAGACCCGCGGGGAGCAGCGCCGCAAGAAGGCGGAGGTGCAGGGCAAGCTGGCGAAGGCGCAGAAGCTGCTGAACAGCCTCAGCGCCAAGGAGCGCGCCCGGATCTCCCAGGAGGCGGACCGGGCCAACCGGGCCGGCGCCCGCGCGGACCTCGGCGACGAGAAGAGCGCCTCCTCGCGCGCCGCCGCCGCGTTCGCCGCGGCCCAGAGCCGGGTGGGGCTGCCGTACGTGTGGGGGGCGAGCGGCCCGGGGTCCTTCGACTGCTCGGGGCTGACGTCCTGGGCCTTCCGGCAGGCGAACGTGAACATACCCCGTACGTCCCAGGCGCAGGCGAGCGCGGGCACCCGGATCGACTCGCTCGGCGACCTGCGGCCCGGCGACCTCGTCATCATGCGGACCGACCTCAGCCACGTGGGCTTCTACGCGGGCAACGGGCAGATCCTGCACTCGCCCAAGCCGGGGGCGCAGGTGCGCTACGAGTCGATCGCGCGCAGCGGCATGCCGTTCATGTGGGGCGTCCGGATCTGACCCCGCCCCCGCTCCCCCGCGTGGTTCAGAACGGGCCGCAGCCGAGCAGCAGGGGGAACAGCGGGGCGCCCGCCGCGGCCAGGGCGACGCCGAACCGGGTCGCGCCGTGCGGCCTCGGCTGCGGGGTGAGGACCCGGCGGAGCCGGATCAGGGCGCTGGGGCCGCCCATCCCGAGGGCCGGCCGCGGCACGCGTCCCGCCGCCACCTCGCACAGGGCGGTCGCGAGGGCGTCCCGCGAGTGGAGGCGCAGGGCGGTGTCGTCGGCGGCCATCTCCAGCAGGAGCAGCGACTGTTCCTGTGCGTGCCGGGCGAGCGGCAGCTTCGGGAACGCACGGGCGAAGGCGCGCAGGAGCATCTGGACCAGGTGGTGGCGGCCGTCGATGTGCGCGCGCTCGTGTGCGAGGGCGGCGCGCAGCTGCTCGTCGTCCAGGGCGTCGAGGGCGCCCCGCGTGACGACGACGCGGGCCGGCCGGGCCGGGAGGCAGTACACGGCGGCCACCGGGTGCTCGACGACCGTCGCCCCGTACGCGGGTGAGGGGCGCCCGATCAGACGCAGGGTGTCGAGCTGCCGGCGGCGCTCGGCCCGCGCGGTCCATGCCGTGCGCAGCAGCCAGAACAGGGGCAGCGCGACGACGGACCCCGCCGCGGCGAGTCCGGCGGCGTCCCAGAGCGTCGGGTCCGCGACGACGACGGTTTCCGTGGCGCCCGTGGCGTCGGCGAGGAGCCCGCAGGCGCTGAGCAGACCGACGAGACCTTCGTGCACATGACGGTCCGTCATCACCAGGTGGTGGGCGGCGAGCGCGGCCGAGACCACGAAGGTCAGCATCAGGAGCAGCCAGACGGCGACGGCCAGGGCGGGCGCGCGGTGCGGCCAGGGCGCGCGGGCCAGGAAGCGGGGCACGACAGCGCCGACGAGCAGCGCGTAGCCCGCCAGGAGGGCGGAGGTGATCACGACTCGGTCCGGCGCTTGGCGGCGCGGAGCGCGGCGCGCAGTGCCTCCACCTCGTCGGGCGAGATCTGCTCGACGAAGCTCGCCATCACTCCGGCCGTGTCGGGGCTGCCCTCCAGGGCGTCCTGCATCCGCGCGGCCGTGTACTGCTGCCGGGTGCAGGTCGGTCGGTAGAGCCAGGCCCGGCCGTCCTTCTCGCGGGTCAGCATGCCCTTGCCGTAGAGGATGTCGGCGACGGTCTTGACGGTGCTGTACGCGAGGGGCCGCTGTTTGTTCAGGTCGTTGAGCACCTCGCGCGCGGTGGCGGGGCGGCCCCAGGACCACAGGCGGTCCATGATCTCGGCCTCCAGCTCACCCAACTGACGCACGCCCGCTCCCTTCGACACCGGCGGCCGCACCGTCGGGCCGCGGTCCCCCCATCGTAGCGGCGGGACCACCGGGCCCCGGGCGCCGAGGCCCGCCTCCGTGCCGGCGCCGGCGCCGGTGGACGCGGGCGCCGTGGACCGCTCCGGGAGGTGGCGGTGAGACGTGAGCGGAACGTGAGCGGGGCGTTAGAGGGGTGACGCAAGATCGGTGTTGTTGCCATTCCCCCACCCATGTCAGGACATCTCTCCCTCATGAACAAGCTCAAGGCCGGCATCCTCACCCTCGCCGCGGTCGCGGGTCTCGGTGTGGCGGTCCCGTCCACCGCCCAGGCCGCGAACGGCTGCAAGACCGGCGGTCACGCCTACATGTGCGAGTTCGGCGTCACCACCAAGGTGCTCCCGGACGGCACGAAGCAGGTCTTCCTCGTCGACGCCGCCGACCGCAGCGTGTGGACGCGCTGGACCGACTCCGACGGCGACTGGAGCCGCTGGGTGTCGATGGGCGGCGTCGCGATGAGCGCCGTCCAGACCACCGTCTGGGACAACTCGAGGCCCTGGGAGTTCTCGATCCACGTCATCGGCCGGGACGGCTACGGATGGTTCCGCGAGCGGGGCGCCGACGGCTCCTGGAGCGACTGGGCCCGCAACCGCGACCCGCGCTGACCGCCCCGGGACGCCGGACCCCCGCTCCGGCGGGGGCTTTTCCACAGCGCGTAAGGTGGCGGGCGGCGCGGCGTGATCTTCAGGAGTAGCAGTGACCGCGGTGAGCCTTGAGCACGCGACCGTCCCCGCCGACGCCGGCGAGGTGACGCTGCTGATAGCCCGGCGGGTGGAGCCCGGCTACGAAGCCGCCTTCGAGGAGTGGGCGAGGGGCATCCTCGACAGCGCGGCCGCGTTCCCCGGCCATCTCGGCTACGGGCTGTTCCGCTCGTCCGGCGGCGACGCCCCCTGGTTCCTCGTGCACCGCTTCCGCGACGCCGAGGCCTGCCGGGTGTGGCAGGAGTCGCCGGAGCGGGCGGCCTGGTTCGCGCACTGCGAGGGGCACCACCACACCGAGATCGCGCGCCGGAAGCTCACCGGCATGGAGACCTGGTTCGCCAAGCCGGGCTCCACCCGTCCGGCGCCGCCCCGGTGGAAGATGGCGATCAGCGCGACCGTGGCGATCTATCCGGTGTCCCTGCTCGGCGGCGTGTTCCTCGTGCCCCGCCTCACCGCACTGCCCCTCGCGGTGAGCGCCCTCGTCACCGCCTGCGTGTTCAACGTCCTCATGACGTACGTGACGATGCCGACGGTGAGCAGGCTGCTGCGCGGCTGGCTCGGGAGGTAGTCGGTCCGGGGTCACGGCTCGACCGGGGGCGTCGCGGACGCGGGCTCGGGGAACCCACCCGCCTCGGACGACTCCGCGGGCTGCGCGGGCTCCTCCCCGCTCGTCGCCGCCCGCAGCGTCGCCGTCGCCACCAGCCCCGCCACGACGCCCCAGGTCAGCGCGGCCGGCACGCCGTTGCCGAGGTTGCCGGAGGCGTACAGCAGCCCGTACCGCATGCCCTGGGCGTCCAGCGCGATCCTCAGCACCTGGCTCACCAGCAGTCCCAGCACCGTCGCGCTCACCGCGCCCGCCGCCATCGCCGGGACGGTGACCCGGGTGAGCAGGCCGGGCAGCAGGCGCAGGGCCCACCAGACGAGGACGAGGACCAGCACGTCGACGGCGCGGTAGAGGAGCCAGTCCCCCCAGGGGCGCGCCGGCGGGGTTCGTCACGGCGCCGAGGAGCAGCCACTGGCGCAGGAGGTCGCCCGGTTCGTCGAGGAGGCCGCCGGGGGACGGCAGCGTCTGGATGGCGGCGGCCACCGTCTCGTACGAGAGGACCAGCAGCGAGAATCCGACGGCGGCCGTCCCGGCGGTGGCGGCCAGGCGCGCGGGGCGGGCCGGGACGGGGGTGCGCGGGAGGGGGCCGGCGCCCTGGGCGGTCGCGCGGGCGACGAGGGCGGTCACGGTCGCCGCGACGAGGGCGGTCACCACGAGCATCTGGCGGCCGGAGGAGATCAGGCCGGCGAGCTGCGGCAGGAAGCGGTAACTGCCGTGGCCCCCCCGCGGCGATCAGCCACGGGGTGGAGACGCCCACCGCGAGGGTCCCCGCCACCATCCCCCAGGCCCAGAGCGTGAGCAGGGCGGCGGGCATCCGTCCGTGCACCGGCGGCAGCCGGCGGACGAGGAACAGGGCTCCGGGCACGAAGAAGGCGAAGACCGCGCAGAAGCGGATCTGCAGGGCGGTGGTGTGGAGCGAGAGGTAGCGCCCGCCGTCGGTGACGGCCGCGTCGCCGGTCCCGTCGTACGTCCCGGCGCCCGGCCGGAGCGCGGCCGGCGGGTCGTACGCCCAAGGGGGCGAGCCAGCGTTCGAGTTCGGTGACGGCCTGTCCGCCGAGGACGCTTCCGCTGCCCGGCAGGTGGAGCGCGTCGGCGCTCGCACCCGCCCACCAGAGAAGGGCCGTGAGCAGAAGTCCCCCGACCAGTGCCGGTATCGCCGCGCGCCGGTATGTCATGTGCCGTCCCCCGTGATGAGCGCGCGTCTCGCGATGCGCCTGGTCAGTGGAGGGTACGCCCACCTCTGCCCGGACCCGGCCGGCGAACTCGACGCACGGCCCGTCGCGGAAGTTCCCGATGTCGTCCTGTCGGCGTCCGGGCGCGAGGATGGAGCCATGGCGATGAGAGCACGACGGACACGGTGCACGGCTCGGGCGCGGCGGGGGTGGCGCGGGTGAGTGCGCCGCTGTACCGACTGAAGGCCGAGTTCTTCAAGACGCTGGGGCATCCGGTGCGGATCCGCGTGCTGGAGCTGCTCAGCGAGCGCGAGCACGCGGTGGCGGAGATGCTGCCCGAGGTCGGTGTCGAGCCGGCGCACCTCTCCCAGCAGCTCGCGGTGCTGCGCCGGGCCAATCTGGTCGTCGCCCGGCGTGACGGGGCGACCGTGCACTACTCCCTGGTGGACCGGAGGTCGCGGACCTGCTCGCGGTCGCCCGCTCGATCCTCTCCGGCGTGCTGGCCGGTCAGGCCGAACTCCTCGCCGACCTGCGGGCGTCGACGGCCCGCCCGCGCGACTGACCCACCCGCGCGGACCGCGCGGCCGGCCGGGCGGGCGGGCAGTCGTGCCAGCCGCCCCGCCTTGCGGAAGGACGTGCGGCCGCACTATCTTGCATTGCATGGTTCCTGGTAACGCAAAGAACGAGGCGGGAGGCAGGGTCCCCAGCCAGCTCCGCAAGGGGGTGCTGGAGCACTGCGTCCTCGCACTGCTCAGGGACGGGCCGAGGTACGGCGTCGAGCTGCTCACCGAACTCTCCGCGGTCAGCGTCATGACCACCAGTCAGGGCACGATCTACCCCCTGCTGTCGAGGCTGCGCCGCGAGGGGCTCGTCGACACCGAGCTGCGCGAATCCCCCAGCGGGCCGCCGCGCCGCTACTACACGCTCACGGGCCTCGGCCGTGCGGCCCTCACCGAGTTCACGCAGGCGTGGCCGTCGTTCCGGGACGCCGTCGACCACTTTCTCAACGACCCGCAGGGGGAATCCGCATGAACGCCATCGACCACCCGCTGGTGACCGCCTATCTCGACAGCGTCGCCCGCGAGACCGCCGGA